>JBARKD010000585.1:0-5485 GCA_049800615.1 Acidobacteriaceae bacterium
GCCGGGTTCGAAGCTGGCGGGGTGAAACTTCCGCTAAACCACGTCACGGTTTCTTGGAGAGCGCCGGCGCCAGGACGCCCGTTCCTTCTTTCAGTGTTTCAATCGTGTCTAAGGCGAGGTTGGTAAACCGCTCCGCCAGGCCGCTCGGCCAGCGAATCTCCACCCATTCAATCGTGGCGGCTTGTCCCAGGCCGAAGTGCACTCTCATGTCGCTGTTGGAGATGTAGCTCGATCCGCTCCGGACTTCATCGACCAAGGTCCGAGTCGCGGTTTTCAACGAAATTCGCGCCCCAATGCCGTCGCGATTCGATTTTGTTCCGACCGTATGAATCGCGATCCAACGGTTGGGCGAGCGGATTTGATTCACCAGCAGGCTGGGCGCAGCGTTCATGTTACTGATCACCGCGGAAAGCTTGCCATCGTTCCAGAAATCGCCCACAGCGAGTCCGCGCGAGGAGACAGGAGTGGTGATGCCCGTCCCTGCGGAGGCGGAGATGTCGCTAAAGGTTCCGTCGCCGTTGTTGTGATAGAGGATGCGCGGTTCCTTGAACGTGCTGCCCAGGTGCTGGCTATCGACCTCGGGATATACGTGACCGTTCACCAGGATCAAGTCGGGCCAGCCGTCGTTATCGAAGTCGAAGAACATGGTGCCCCAGCCGAGATACTGGGTGTACAAACCGAGTCCAGCGGCTGAGGTCGCATCGGTAAAGGTTCCGTCTCCGTTATTGCGATACAGGGTGGAAGTATCGTCGGAAAAATTGGTCTTGAAGATGTCGAGATGGGCGTCGCCGTTATAGTCGGCGATGGTCGACCCCATGCCCGCCTGCTCGCGGCCGTCTTCGTTGAAGGCCGCCCCTGCCGTCACTGCGACGTCGGTAAACGTTCCATCGTGGTTGTTACGGTAAAGAATGCTGGGGGTGCTGTCGCAGGCGACATAAATATCGGGCCAGCCGTCTTCATCGAAATCAAGAGTGGAGACGCTGAACGCGTAGTGTCCGTCGGTGCGGTCAATGTGCGCTTTAGTGGTTACGTCCTCAAAAGTTCCGTCGCCCTTATTGTGGTACAGGATATTCTTCGCGCCGGGCAATCCGCGCGGGCCGCACATTACAGGAACGCCCTTCCACACACAAGTCGGGCGCTGGCCGGGCGCAGGAGCGGTAGCCAGATCGAAGTCTACGTAGTTGGCGACCATCAGGTCAAGCTTGCCGTCGCGGTCGTAATCGACAAATGCGCAGCCTGAGCCCCACGCTTTTCCGGAGCCGGCGACGCCGGCTTTTTCCGCCACCTCGGTGAAGACGCCGCCCTGGTTGTGATAGAGGCGATTTTTTCCGTAATAGGTGACGTAGAGATCCTCCCAGCCGTCGTTGTCGTAGTCTCCTACGCACACGCCCTGACCCCAACCTGTGGCGGTGAGTCCGGCTTTGGCCGTGACATCGGTGAAGGTGCCATCGTGATTATTACGGTAAAGGTGATTGCTCGGAGCATCTCCCGAGGGCAATCCGTCGAGCCGGGTGCCATTGACCAGGAAAATGTCAGGCCAACCATCGTTGTCGTAATCGAAGATGGCGACGCCTGTACCGGTGGTTTCGATAATATATTTCTTGGTTTCGACGCCGCCGAAGATCTCTTGCATGGTTAAACCGGCCTTTTCGGCGACATCCGTGAAGTTGGCGAGAGGCTTGACCGGTGGCGGGATCTTGGCTTGCTGCCCCTGTGCGAGGAAAGCTAGAAATAATAGGCCCCAGCCTCGCACAAGTCTAGGGAAGCCACGGTGAAGCACAATGAAACGAATAATGTTCGACGGCATGATCAGAAATTTGTAATTCAAGATGATGTGGTATGACTTCGAATGTTAGGGTGGATGGGTGACGGCGGTCAATGCTACTGAGGCGTTAGTAGTGGGTCGGTCTGATTTCCACAGGACTACAACTTCCACAATTCCATGAATGTCCTGGGACGCAAGTATAGCGTGAGAACGCCTGGGGTTGGTGATACGTGTGCCTTGCCGCAAAAGTTGTCACCTACAACGCCCTTGGAAACGATCTCATCCAGCGAGTATTTCAATTCGAGACCGCCCGGCCCCATCTGGTCGTGCTTGAACCGACAATCAAAGTAGTCGTCTGGCCGAACGCGAAGTTCGCGCGGCCCCACACCGGGAATGTCCAATGGAATTTCGCCCTTTGAATCAGCATCCAGCGCAATTGCCCCGCTTTTGCCGAGTCCAATGGTTACTTGTTTATTCCTGATGGGTTTGCCGTTCTTCCCATTCAGGAACCGTATAACAATGCTCGGTGTGTTCTGCGCAGGACACAGGATCGTCAATAGTAGAAGCGACAGCGCGATTTGGAGCGGTTTCATCGTTCCTTCTTAGCCTTGGGCTAGCGCTTTCAGGATACGCGCTATGATGCCACGGAATCAGCGCGGACGCGACCTCTTGTGGAGATCGGACTGACCCACTACCGAGCCGTTTTGTCGTGATTCTCCGACGGTAAGACCGGCGCTTGTGCCACGCCGATGTTTGTGTCCGCGCTTCCGTAATAAAACAGATATCGTCCAGCCTGCTGCACCATGCCTTCGACGAAGACGACATTCGGGACCTGGCCGACTTTTTCCCAGGGTTTTTCGGGAGCGAAGATGGGAACATCGGTGCGCGAGATAAGCACACGCGGGTCATTGCGATCGAAAACGGCGACACCGGTGCGGTAGACGAGTTGGTCGTCGGCGCCGTTATAGATAAGAATAATTCCCTTCGGCGTGAGGATCGGCGCGGGTCCGGGTTCGGCAACGCGAGAATCAAACTGTCCCGCCCGCACCGGCAGCACCGGCATGGTTGTGGCTTCGGTCCAATGCAAGAGGTCCGTGGACGAGGCGAGCCCAATCTGATCTTTGTTGTCCGAGCTGGTGGCAAGAAAATACATCCAGTACTTGCCGGCAATTTTATCGGGCACGATTGCCCCTGACTTGGTCCAGCGAACGTTCCAGTTTCCTTTGTAGGCAGGCAGAATTACGCCTTTTCGTTCCCAGTGGAGGAGATCCTTCGAGGTAGCCAGACAGAGTTGTGCGTCTTTCTTGTTGTAGCCGGTGTAGGTCATGTAGTAGGTATCGCCGAACTGAACTAGCCTGGGATCTTCCACGCCTCCATCTTTCTCGTAGTCTTTTTCGGGAGAAAATACGGGTTCGCTGCGCCGCGTGAAGTGGACTCCGTCCGAACTGTCTGCGTAGCCCAGGCGCGACGTGCCGGCCTTATCCTGGGCCCGGTAAAGCATGACGATTTTGCCGTCGCGAATAACTACGGCAGGGTTGAAAGTGCCCGCAGATTCCCATCCGGAGCCTTGTGGAGAGATGATGGGGCTCTGGCTGAGACGCTGCCATGCACCGAACGGAAGGTTTGCGCTATTTTGTGAAACCAGCGCCAGGAGCAGCGCCAGCAGCTTGGTCCAGCTCCTAGAGTAGATAGGATAGATCATCGCGATTGCATCCGGTGAAAGCTGCGTTGCCTCGATCTTGATGAGTGCCTTCCCGATTCTCCGCCAGTTTGTTTGTTCTGGCAATCTTCTGCCGGATTGTGGTTGCTGCACCCCAAACAAAAGCTGGGTAGGGGCTGGCCGAAGGACTTTAGTCAGGCAGGATTCACATCCCTAAAGGCGGAGCTGACAAAGCCCGACAGATCAGAGTTGGAACCGAGGGGGCATGCATTCTTAGTCGAAGCTACTTCGCTGCCGATACGGGTTGCTCTTGTTCTTTCTCGAGACGGTGGACCATTTCTTCCGGCAGTCCGTGCAACAATTCGAGGAATGCTGCGTTAGTCCATCCGAAGCCGACCACGTTGGCCTTATAGCCCAACTCTACGTGCGCCTCCGAAGAACGGGTGACAACGTTATATTTCTCGCGGATGTTGCCGTCGCGGCGGAAATTCTCCGCGACCATCGAGAGAAATTCGTAGGAAACCCGGTCGGCGTCGGCATTATAGCCATAGCGGCGCAGACCCGCGATCACCAGCATCTGGATGTTGCCCCATCCGTACGGAAGATCCCATTGCGCTCCCGACTCCTGGGTGCTCATCGCAATGCCCCCGGGCTTTTCCAACTCGGCAAGATTTTTCAACACGGCCCTGGCTTGCTCCGGCGTTGCTAGGCCTGCCCACAAAGGATAAAAAGCGGAAGCGTAAACGTAAGAGGATCGCTGGCTGGTCAGGAAATCGTAATCAAAGAAAAGTCCCAGTTGTGGATCCCAAAGATAGCGCGTGATCAGCTTCTTGCGCTCTTCCGCTTTTTTGTTCCACTGCGCAGCCTCGGCGCTATGGCCCAGCCACTGGCTGATCTGCCCCAGATCTTTTTCTGTTTTATACAGAAGGCTGTTGAGGCAAACGGGGGCATAATGATGCGTTGCCGCGCCGAAGGGCCCGAATCGAAAGCTGACGTCGAAGCCGGACTCGCGCATGGAACGGTCGCCCTTGTAGTAGTCGGGGCTCAGTTTGAATTCCTGTCCCTGGTCGCAATCCGGCCGCGCCATCGTGGCGGCCGCATCGCAGACCCGCAGGGAATAAGTGGACCCTGCCGCATGCGGCAGGTCTCCAGGCGTGTTCTCGACAATGTAATCGTCTGCCTGCGCAGGATGGAAAAAGAAATAGGTGGCCACCTTGCGGTAGAAACTGGTTTCATCCTGCACTGCTTCTGCGGGCGGCCCTTCGCCGAAATCGTAGTAGCGCGCCAGCCCGGTCTTTCCGGCCAGGTGCGGATCACGGTTCCACACTTCGTAATCTTTAGTGAGATCGAGGTATGCCTTCTCCAGCCATACGTTATCGGCGTGGCCATTTTCCCGCATGGCCGCATAAACGTCGACGAACATCGAACTCAGGAAAGGAGGCTGGGAGCGGGTCAGATAGTAGGTCCGGTTGGCGTTAAGCATCGCGCCGTAATGCTCAACCTCGAAAAAAAAGTTGTCGACCATCCCGCGCGCGAGGTCGACGCGTCCGGCACGCAACAAACCTTCAATGATGAAATAGCTGTCCCATCCGTACATCTCATTGAAACGCCCCCCGGGCACGACGTACTTGTTTTCTAGGTACAGCAAACCTTGAGGCTGGAAATTACTGGTATCGAGCTCACCCAGATGGCGGATTTGCTTTGGCAGGTGTTCGATACGAACGCTGCAGTCGGCGGCCAACCTGTGTACAGCGGGCGGTTCCGGAAAATCGGCGGGCAAGTACAGCACCGGCGCCGTTTTCAGTTTTGGATCGACCACGCTCTGGCACTCTGTCATGGAGCGCGTCAACGTGTCCCACGCGGAGGAGATATAGCTGAGAATGGGCTTGAGGCCTTGCGCCTGCTGCGGACCATTTGCCGATTGCGCCTCCTGGGCAGGAGACAGGATTGAGAAGCCGAGCGCGAGGAAAAGAAGGAGGCAGGCGGAGCGCGACCAGCGGCGAACAGTCGTCGAAATTTGCGTGATCATGAACTCGAAAGTCAGCCCGCTCATCTTAGTC
>JBARKD010000586.1:0-1846 GCA_049800615.1 Acidobacteriaceae bacterium
TCGGCATGCTGGTGTGTACGCCAGAGACGATCTCGGGGATGTTGCGCGCTCAGCACGTGATGAACTCTGAGGTCTACGACTGAGTCCCGGTCAGGAGCAGATCGCTACGACGATCGATGTGTCCCTCAAAACGCTAGCCGAGCCGTAGGTTTTGGACGGGCTAAACTCTTTTTGGGATTGAGAAACTGCAGATCCCTCCACTACGGTCGGGACGACAATTTTGTTGTAGAGCCAGCGGTTTTCGTCGCCGTCCATTTCCCGGCCGTGCTACTGCTTTTCCATGATCACCGAAGTGCTATCGTAGTCGCCTTGCAGATTCAGCTGGATGCCATGATGCATCAGGTAAGCGCCGCTGATGACGCCCGACTCCTGTATCTGGCCGGGATCGATTGCCTCCACTTTGTAGAGCGCATCTTCGGCCAGCCCGCTTAAATACACCGTGGGAAATGGAGTGCCAAACTGCTGCGAGTGCAAATAGGCAAAGAGCACCGCCTGGCGTCCGTCCGTGGAAACGTATTCGGTCGCGGAACTTTCGCTGCCTTGCGGCGGAATCAGGCGGTAGAGAGCGCCCCTTTGCACGGTCTGCCGGATGCGCTTGTAGTAGGCAACGTAGCGCGCGGATTGCTCCATATCTTCCGGCGAATATTTATTCAGATTTCCCCCCAATGCGAGCGCGCCGCTCATCGCCACCATGAAGCGGAACTTAAGAGGAACCACGCGCCTATCGATTCCGCTGGGAACATCCGTCACCCACGCCATCATGATGCCCGGGGTATATGCCTGGGTGAAACCGTCCTGCAAAGTGAGCCGGTCCAGCGCATCGGTATTGTCCGAGGGCCAAACTTCCTCCACGCGCTTCAATATCCCGAGATCCACCCGGCCGCCTCCACCGGAGCAGGATTCAATTTCGAGCTTGGGATGTTTGGCGCGCAGCCGATCGAGAATGTCATAGAGGTTGCGAACATACGTCACGTAGATCTTCTTCTGCTCTTCCACGGGGACAGCGTCCCACCCAGGTTCCGACCAGTTGCGGTTGTAGTCCCACTTGAGAAAAGAAATATCGTTGTCGCCGACCAATTGGTCGAGCCAGTTAAAGACATACTCCTTCACATCGTCGCGAGCCAGGTTGAGCAGCAATTGATGGCGGGCCTCGGTGCGCGGACGTCCGGGAAAATTCATCGCCCACTCAGGATGCTTGCGATAGAGATCGCTGTCGGGATTGACCATTTCCGGCTCGACCCAGATTCCGAAGTCCATACCCAGTGCGTGGACGCGATCGATGACCGGTTTGAGCCCGTGGGGAAACTTCTCCTTATTCACATACCAATCGCCTAGACCCGCGTGGTCGGTCTTGCGCTGGCCAAACCAGCCATCATCGATGACGAAGCGCTCAACCCCAAGCTTGGCCGCTTTTTCCGCCAAGGCCAGCTGGCCTGCTTCACTCACGTCGAACTCCGTGGCTTCCCACGAGTTGTAAAGAACAGGCCGCAGGGGCGCGTTGTCTCCACCGGGCAGAATGTATCGCCTTTCAAAGCGGTGAAGAATGCGCGAGGCCTCGTCGGTCCCCTGATTGGTGAAGCCGGCATAGAATGGCGGCGTCTCGAGTTGCTCGCCGGGCTTCAGGCGATAGCCAAAGTCAAAGGGATTGAACCCGCCGGTAACGCGCAGCTGTTGCATCGCCGTCTGCTCGACGGTGATACGCCAGCTGCCACTCCAGCCCAGGGCGCCAAACCAGACGGGACCGCTCTGCCCTGTGGTCTGCCCAGGCCGGTCGATTTCAAACCAGGGGTTCGCCTGATGCGACGTGCTGCCGCGGCGGCTCTCGATGACATGAGCTCCCGTTTGC
>JBARKD010000587.1:0-2442 GCA_049800615.1 Acidobacteriaceae bacterium
AGGACCGGCTTTCATTTGGAAGGCAGCCTACTTAATCTGGAGAGGGTAGTAGTATGACGCCTGGTCCTGTTCGTGCGTCGTAGAAAGGAAATACGGTCCCGCCGCGGCCTTCCTAAGGTCGAGCTCAACAGAAAGATCCTCGCGGCCGTCGTTACTCGTTGCCGTGACAGTGTCGTGGGCCTGAACATCGTTCCCGGCCTGGTCACGCGTAACTGCCACAACATATTGACCCGGAGGACTAAAGCGGGGAAGGACGATCTTGACCCGAACTAAGCTGGCAGGCAGCAAAACGGATTGCAGGGGACTGGGTCGTTGGCCTCGCAGCGTACCGGCATCCCAGAGATTTACAGTTTCAGAAACAACGGCCATCTTGGCTTCCGAAGATGGTTCGTGCACTCTACCTCGATTCATAGAGATGAGGGCCACCGCGACCACGAGACACGTGGCAGCCGCGAATACGAGAACCAGCTTTTGACGGCGAGAATGGATTTCCTCGCCGAGCGAGATAAACCGGTTCATGCACTTGGGACAACTCGCGGCGTGATCGACCCTGGGATCAGACAACGAGATTCGACTCGTTTTGTGGGCAAGATCCCGAAGGAATGCTTCGTCAGGGCAAGGACCCGGAGCAGTAACTCTCGATTCAAGAACCTGTTTCTGACGCTGCTGTGCGAGCCATGTCTCAAAACGGTCCTCAGCGCGCACCGATCGGCGCCAAGTCAGTCGCATCGGGGAAAATCTCCAGGTTGGGAAAGGCTCTTCACCAGCGCCTCTATCTCCCTGAAGTATGCACGACGAATAGCAGTGTGGTCCATTTGGAATTGGCTGGCAATTTCCCGCCACGAATATCCAACCGACCGCCACTTAGCGATCGATTGGGCAAATGGCGAAAGGTGTGCAAGCAGCTCATTGGCAAAGACCCGCTGCTCCGCCTCAGGTTGACCGGTATACACCCTTTCGAGAGCGAGCAGAGACCCATACGAGAGTTCACGACTTTTCGCAGCAGCGAGCTGCTTTGCGCGGCGCCTGATAGCGCTTTTTATGCGGCCAGTCAGCTTGTTCGGGGGTGGGTCAGGATGACGGGCAGCATAGCCGGCAGCCTTCTGAACAGCGAAATCCATCAAATCATGGGCCGAATCTTCGTCATTGAGGTAGCTCCATGCACAGAGGATGGCATAGGACCAAGCTGCCTTGGCGGCGTCGTCCAATATCTGATCAGAAGCGGGATGCCCGGTCGAATAGGCCCAACTCCACGTCAGCGCTTGCCCGATAGAACACTTTGACGGCATTTGGTGAGCGCCCGCTCGGGGGAGATTGACCACGTTAAGCAATAGTATAAGATACGTTTTCGCCAATGAAACACAAAGAGACAAAAAAGTTTGCCCCAAGAGGCATCGCGAAAATGCCTTTAATAAGTACAGTGGAAGCGCTGCCAGCCGGCGCGGCAATCGACTGAATTGTGAGCACGCCCGGTAGTGATGAGAGACGATTCGCCATACTGCAGGACACGCTCAAGCGGATTCAGGCAAGAAGCGTGACGGAATTATATTCGGATAGAGTACGGATTTCGGCATAGGTGTGCGGTTGGACAACAGGAAGGAACCAGAGTATCAGCAGTGACCAGGCGAAGAAGACCAACACGTTCACTCGCAGTCACGCTGATTCAAGGGAAAATCGGAATTCTCTCCAGCCTCCAAAGAGGACCCGCACGGCTGAGCCAGCCGTGCAGGATGTTTCCGGAGGTGTCCCGGCGAAATGGAGAGGACTGATCGTCCGCACGGACTTGAGTGGCTGTCTAAGGTACGTATTCTCTTTCGGATTCCGGTGGTTTTGCTGTATTGCAGCTCATTAACACTTTGACCGAATGGAACTCGCAATCTGCATCATTGCTTCCGAAGCCAGAAGCTCCTCGAAATTCATCCGGGTCTATCGATTTTGGGTCGCGGGACTGCGAGTCCTCTCCTCTGCGGCTAAAGAAAGTTCTACTGCACTCGCATTGACGGAGCTTTCCCAGGATGCTTGTGTTCCGAAGTTGCTCGTGGAGTATGCTGCTTTACAAGCATGTCCCT
The DNA here is from genome assembly GCA_049800615.1 of Acidobacteriaceae bacterium. Lineage (GTDB taxonomy): Bacteria > Acidobacteriota > Terriglobia > Terriglobales > Acidobacteriaceae > PALSA-350. Next base: position 2,070 of record JBARKD010000587.1, read on the forward strand.
CGCGTGGCTTCTGTCCATCACGAATAGTTCTTTGCCCTCGAGCAGCGACGATCCTACAAACCCTACGAATATCAATCCGCTCAATAAGCCCAGCACCAGAACAACCGGTTTGAACGGAATGAGAATCATCATAGCAACCTCCGCAGGTTTATAGAGCAGATTGCGACCCACTCCCATTCTACTGCCGAAACCCAGGCCGAGACGGTGAGCAAATATGACTCACTGCATCAGCGTGCCGGCAAATCAATAGTTGACCCCTTCGTGATGGGGGACGAGGAGCCGTTAGCCGCCGTGCTTACCGGTACTGATTCGCGACACTGTTAACAATCGGAAATGCAAGCTCCAGGCGTCGTCCGGCCCGATATCGTAAGCC
>JBARKD010000588.1:0-6624 GCA_049800615.1 Acidobacteriaceae bacterium
GCAAACGGCCCGTCAATGAGCTGGTCGACTACAAACCGCCGGTCCGCAAAACACCGGCACCCTATTCCGGACGGTAGTCATGCCATCCACCCGGAGAAACTGTTGCAGTTAGGAAGGCGTAAACAGCAGGTCCCTCCACTTCGGTCGGGGTGACAATTCTGTCTGAGGGCGGAAATTGTACCCTCAGCGGCTGAAGCCGGTCTAAATGACCCGGAGGGCTTAAAAGCCCCGCCCCTTCAACAATATTTTGCTTGGCGGCTAATCCGAAACGACCTCGACCGGGATCTATACTGTCGGGCGCAAGCTGAATGCCCACCGAAAGCATGCCCATGAGTCGCGCGGTTTACCTACCATCGAATACCCCTAAGCAATCTATGGGGGCGGGAATTGCAAAGATTTGGCCACCTTGTACAAACTAAATGACTTAACTCCAAGCAGTCAGAAGATTTGGCCACCTTGTAGAAAACAAAGGACTTGATTCTTGGCCACAGATGGGCGTTTAACCGTTTGTGAAGGCGGACCAGGCGCTCTGGCTCAGTCCTTGAGGGCAAACACATACAAGGTATCGCCGCCGCCGGCAACCAGATACTGCGATCCATCCAGCAGATAAGTCTCAGGACCGTTTCCCAGCGAATGCAGCATGGGAAAGTGCCATAAAATATCACCGTCGGCTGCGTTAAAGGCGATCAGATTGCCGAAGTAATCCCCGCTAAAGAGAAGCCCTCCCGCCGTCGTCAAAATGCCCGGACCTCCCAGGCCTACTCCGTTGGATCCGTTGCCGGTCGGGTACCCATGGCTCCATTTCACATCGCCCGTCTTGTAATCAAGCGCTTCCAGCACATGCTGCGTCCAGAGGGTCCGTATCGATCCGCCATAACCTTCCGGATGCGCGCCGGTATCGGTGAGATAGGTCACGCTGTAGCCGCGGAAGGCGTTGACATAGAACAAGCCGGTTTGCGGACTAAGGCTTGGCGGCATCCAATTCGTTCCCCCCGCTCCGTTGATGGTCAGCAGGCTGCCATCCACCGTAGGTTCCAATTGCGGATTGGGAACCGGTTCGCCCCTGGCATCGATACCCTTGGACCAGTTCAGCGGCACATAAGGTTTAGAGACAATACTCTCTCCATTGGTCCGGTCCAGCACGAAGAAATACCCATTGCGCGCGGCCTGGGCCAGCAGCTTGCGCGGCTTGCCATGGATGGTGGCATCAAACAAGACCGGCGTCTCCGTGTTGTCCCAGTCGTGCGTGTCGTGCGGCGATCCCTGAAAGTACCAGGCCAATTTGCCCGTATCGGCATTTAAGGCAACGATGGAACAGGTCCACAGGTTGGCGCCTGTTCGGCCTTGGCCGGCCATCACCGGATTGGCATTCCCGGTTCCCCAATACAGCAGGTTGAGCTGTGGATCATAGGTGCCGGGAAGCCACGTCATTCCGCCGCCATGCCGCATGGCATCTTCGTTAGGCCAGGTCTCCGACCCGGGCTCCCCTTTCGAGGGTTCGCTGTTCCACCGCCACTGCAGGTCGCCCGTCACGGGATCGCGAGCCTCCAGGTAACCGGGAACATCAATGGCATCGCCGCCCACGCCCACAATCACATGATTACCCGCCACCAGGGGCGCGCCGGTGGTGAAGTATTGCATCTTCTCATCGGCGACTTTTTTCCTCCAACGCTCCTTGCCGTTGCTGGCATCGAGCGAGATAAACCAGCCATCCGGGGCCAGAAAATACAGCCAGTCGTGATACATCCCGAGGCCGCGATTGCCCACTAGGTGGCCACCCTTGTCCACCCAATCGTAGTGCCAAAGTTGATGGCCGCTGCGCGCATCCAGGGCATAGACGTGATCTGGAATGGTGAAATACAGTATCCCGTTCACCATCAGCGGAGTCGACTTGATATCAGGATCACCCACGCCGCGCATCGAGCCGCTGGTGATGCGGACGCGATACATCCAGGACAAGGCCAGGCGGTGGACATTGCCAGTCTGGATTTGGGTCAGAGGGCTGAACCGCCTGCCGGAATAATCTCCGTTATATGTCGGCCAGGCATCGGCCGGTTCCTTTTGCAGCAGCTTTTGCGGATCAAGCCCCTGGGCAAAAGAGACAACCGGAAGCAATGCCAATAGGCAGCCAAGAAGCGCCTTCACTTTAATGTCACCAGGTAGGCGGTAAGGTCGTGCATCTGCTGGTTGGTGTACTTATCCAGCATCTCGCGATGGAATGCCAGCTTATCCTCCACCTTGACGGAAACTCCTTTCAGCAAAGTGACGGAGTGATACTTACCATCAGCGTCATAAAAGGAAACATAAAAATCATCAAGATGTTCGAGTGTTCCCTCAAGCCGGCTGCCATCTGCCAGAGTCACAGTTACCTTTGCCGGCGATGGCCGCTGCCCGCCCGCGGGATACAAAAAAGTTTGCTGAAGGTCGGCAGGTTTCATCTTTGATCCGACATGCGCCAGATCCCCGGTTACCGAATGGCAGGTATCGCATTTGCCCGCACCGTTGAAATAGGCTTCTCCGGCCTGGGGATTGCCCGTTACTACATTGAGAACCTGGTAGGTTCCGCGGTTGGCCGCCAGTTCCACCTGCAAGTGCAGATATTCGGCGATCTGACGCAGTTGCTCGTCGGTCAAGGACGGAAACGCCGGCATACCCTTCCCCGGTCTGCCATCGTGCACGGTTGGGCCGATGAGTTCTCCCTGGTTGTCATCGAGAACTACGGAAGAGCGAAGCAGATCGGGAGCGCTCCCGCCACGGGCGTCTGCCCCATGACAAAAACCGCAAGTGGGTCCAAATATCTTCGCGCCTTCCGCGGCCATCTTCGCGTCCGGCATTCGGCCCAGCCCAAGAAACTCCCGCGTACGCATGGCTCTTGAGTCTTCTTGCTGTCGTTGGGGACTGTTCGGGGGGGCCTCGTCTTGCGCCAGGGCAGGGGCTACGAGGACCAAACTCATCACGACAACCCACTTCCGCCGAGCCTTCCCCATTTGCTCCCCCGTATCCCTCCCAAGATATACTCCCGCCTTTCCCCGCGTCGACCACGTCTTTCCATGATGGGCACTCGCAGCCCGGAACGTCGAAGCTGATAAGATGATTTGCAAACAGCAGTAGACAAGAAGAGAGGATCTCTTATGTTCAAGACATTGGCTTTTACGGTTGCATTGGCTCTGTCCACATCCCTGGGCTACGCTGCCGAGGCTGTGGTGCATGCGGTCGAAGGAACGGTCAAGAAGCTCGATTCGACCACCAAAACTGTCGTCATCGAAACCAAGGATGGCACCGAACACGCGTTCCATTACACCGGCGATGTGATTGTTGACGGAGCTCAGGACACAAAGAAGGGCGCGGTAGACGCGGCGCACGGAGTCACGGAAGGCAGCAAAGTCGTTGTGCACTATACGACAGAAGGCGGCAAGGACACGGCGCACGAGGTCGACAAGGTCGGGGATGACGGCATGAAAGCCACCGACGGGACTGTTTCTCATGTCGACAAGGGCGCGAAGACGATTGCGGTAAAAACCGCGGATGGCACCGAACAAACTTTCCACCTGACGGATCGCGCGGCCAAAGACACGGGCAAGGACGTTGGCACGGGGGTGGACAAGTCAGCCAAGGTGACGGTTTATTACACCGAGAAAGCCGGAGTAAAGACGGCGCACTTCGTGAAGTCTATCTTCTGAGCCGGCTATGAAGTGTGTTGCCCAGATGCTCGTGCCGCTGCTGCTGGCAGCAAGCGTCGCCCTCGGCCAGGAAAGCCGGCGGACGAGCATCAATCCCTCCCCTAACCCGGCCGACGATGCCAAGCCGAACAGCGGTAAGGTTCCCGATGTCTACGCAATCACGGGTCATTTCGACCGCATCGTGGTTCTCCGGTTCAAATACCAGACTGACCTGCTTGCCGGTCTCAAAAAGATGGTCAAGCAGGAGAACATCCGCAACGGCGTCATTCTCTCCGCAATGGGGTCGGTGCGGGGCTACCAGATTCATGTGGTCAGCAATCGAACGATGCCCTCCCAGGACACCTACATTAAGAATCCCACCCAACCGGCCGACCTCATCAGCATGAATGGCTACGTCATCGATGGCCGGGTTCATCCCCACATAACACTGGCCCTTCCCGACAAGGTCATCGGCGGCCATCTGGAACCCGGCACCGAAGTCTTTACCTTCGCCGTGGTCACCATAGGGGTGATGAACGATGTAAACTTCCAGCGGCTGGATGACAAGACTTTCCGATGAGGTTCACATTTGGATGGCATTGATTTAAGCGGACGGATTGCGGTTATTTCCGGGGGCGCAAGCGGAATCGGGAAAGCCGCCGCTGTGCGCCTGGCTGGTCACCGCGCCCAAGTGTGGATCCTGGATATTGACGCGGCCGCCGCCGGGACCGCGGCCGAGGAGATCGCACAAGGAGGCGGAGAGGCACATTCTCTTGCATGCAACATCGCCGAACCGCAGAGCGTGAAGAGCGCGTTTGCCTCGATCGCTTCTCAGGGGTCGATTGATATTCTGGTAAATTGTGCCGGTATTTCTCACATTGGCACGATCGAGACCACCACGCTCGAGGACTTCGACCGCATCTTCCGCGTGAATGCACAAGGCATTTTTCTCTGTATGCAGGCCGCCATCGCCACCATGCTGCAGCAGTCGAGCGGCGGAGTCATTTTGAACCTGTCCTCTTTGGTCTCGTTCGTCGGCACTCCTGAGCGTTTTGCTTACTCGGCGAGCAAAGGCGCGGTGCGCGCCATGACACTTTCCGTGGCACGAGACTATCTGCATAAAAAGATCCGCTGCAATTGCATTTCACCGGCACGCGTCCACACGCCTTTCGTTGATGGGTATCTCAGGAGAAACTATCCCGGCAGGGAGAAAGAAATGTTCGCCGTCCTCGAGAAAACACAACCCATCGGCCGAATGGCAACGCCAGACGAAGTGGCAGGCCTGGTAGTGTATTTGTGCTCCGATCTTGCCAGCTTCATGACCGGAGCCGACATTCCCTTTGATGGTGGCGTTGTCAATTTGCACACCTAAGTGCAGTGCAGGAGGCGCTGTGAAATTTGCAAATACGAAGTTCTCCCGACGGACACTGGTTCGCAATGCCGGTATGGTGACGGGCGCCGGAATTCTCGGTCTGGGCACAACATCGACGAGGGAGGCGCAGGCGGCCCCCACGGGCGGAAAACCACGGGCTCTCGCCCTGGTCGGCGATCGCTACCATAATCCGGACTACATTCGCGTGAGTCTGGATAAGGTCTTCAAGGACCTCGCCATCCCCATTGATTACACCATCGATTACGGTCAGATTTCCGCCGCCCTGCTGAAGAACTATCAGCTGCTGCTCATTCTGCGCGATGGCATGATTTGGCCCGACGGATATCTCGGACCCGATGCCTACTCGGCGTACGAAGCCGACCTGGAAACTCCGAAGACGTTCCCTGAACCCAAGCCCGTGAGCTGGATCCGCGAGGAGCAAGGCGCCGCGATCAAGAACTTTGTAAGCCAAGGCAATGGCTTCTACGCTCTGCACAATTGCAGTCATATCTCGCTCAGCTCCAAAGATTACCGCGAGGTAATGGGCGGAGCCTACATCGGTCACCCGCCGCTGCGGCCTTTCGAGGTTCGCGCTTCCGCCAACCAGCACCCCATCACGGAGGGCATAACTCCATTCATCGTCAACGATGAGCAACACTACGTCACTTACGACAAAGATCCGAAGTACATCATCCTCCAGGCGGAAAATGTCGATGGCCTTAAGTTCGAGGATCTGGGAACAAAGTCGGTTTCCGGCTGGGCTTATGAGTTTGGCCAGGGCCGGGTGGTGTTTACCGCCGTCGGACACAACATCCATGCCATGTGGAATCCGCAATACATAGAAATCCAGAAGCGATCGATACGGTGGTTGCTGCGGGACCTGTGAGCCGGCGTCCGGAGTGAACAGTGGAGAGTAGCCGAAGAACATTTATCAAGCAGGCGGCGGGTCTTTCCGCAGCTTGCCTCGTCGGCCTTGACGGATCGCCGGGCGCGGGAGCCGCCTCCGCGGAGGCGACGAGTTCAGTCGAGGCATCCTGGTACGACCGCCCGATGCGCTGGGCCCAGTTAAGCTTCGTCGAGGATGATCCAGGAAATTACGACCAGCAATTCTGGCTCGACTTTTTCAAGAGAATCCATGCTGATGCCACGATTTTGAATGCAGGCGGATGTGTAGCCTTCTACCCCACGCAAATTCCCCTTCACTACCGCAGCAAGTGGCTGGGCAACATGGATACCTTCGGCGACCTGGCTCATGGCTGCCGGCAACTGGGCATGAACGTAGTAGCGCGGACTGATGCCCATGCGTGCCATAAAGACGTTGTCGATGCCCATCCCGATTGGCTCGCGGTCGATGAACATGGAAATAAGCGCCGCCACGCTTCCGATCCTGACTTCTGGCTCACCTGCGCCCTGGGACCCTACAACTTTGAATTCATGACTGCCGTGCATCAGGAAATCATGACCAAATACATGGTTGACGGCATCTTTACCAACCGCTGGGCGGGTTCCGGCATGTGCTATTGCGAACATTGCCAGAAGAACTTCCATGACTTCTCCGGCCTTGATCTCCCCCGGACCAGCAATCCCCAGGAG
>JBARKD010000589.1:0-3551 GCA_049800615.1 Acidobacteriaceae bacterium
TACTAACGTCTTCTCTGCGACAGGCCGCAGACCCATATATGAGACAAGGTCTAGTCGTTGCCGGCCGCGTGAACCATCCGCTTTATCGCCTGGTCCTCTTCACTCATGGGGCCGGAGTTTCCGCATTGGTTGATCATCCAGTGCTGATTATTGTTGGTGAGAAAGAAGAGGTACTGAGTCCCGGACTGCAGGAAAACTGCGTTGTCGGTGTGCTCGGCGAAAATTTTGATGTCGCCTGACGGTTTGCCCTTAACCTTCCGATCGACGTGGACCAGATACTCCGTGCCATCCAGGGTATCCCAAGCCTGTGGCACCATGCGCGCCGACATCACCGTGCCGACGACCACGGCCTCCGACGCTTTCATTTCTTGCGAGACCGGGGTGGTGCCGGGGCAGGCTGCAAAGGAAGCTGCCGTTGAAAAAATAAAAACTAGTCCCAGGGCGATTTGCTTCAATCTGCCTGCTCCCCTACTGAAATTAGCTAATAGTCCCACGATTGCCGCGTAGTTCTTCGCGGATAAATCGTTTTCGAACCAAGAGTTTCATCGTAATTCCACCAAAGATGTACGACTCGACCCGCTAGTTGCAGGGGCCTTGCAACCTAAGTTCGCGCGAAACGAAGGAAGCGCGGCTGGCGCGCTTCCTTCCTCCCTGATTTTGAGCGTGTCCTGAAAGCGAGTCCGCCGAACACACAAGGCCGGGAAACATGGCCCTGAGTGCCCGAGTCATTTACCGGCTTTTGCGTTCTTCTCGATGTATTCGGTGGCGTCCTTCACCGTCTTGATCTTTTCCGCATCTTCGTCGGGGATCTCCAGGTCGAAGGCTTCCTCAAACTGCATCACCAGCTCGACCACGTCAAGCGAGTCTGCTCCGAGATCTTCCTGAAACGAAGCGCTGGGGGTAACTTCGGCTTCATCGACCTGAAGTTGCTCGACGATAATCTGCTTTACCTTCTCTTCTACTGCTGCTGTTGCCATGCCGTCTCCTCGTTTAAATGAAAAACAATGCGTACGTTCTGCAAGCTGCTGAACGGTCGGGAAGGCGGTTGTTCCGGTTTTCCTCCAGGTCCCAGTTGCCAGAGGAATGGATTGGGCGCTTCAGAAGGTCCCAGTGGAGAGACCGGCAGCGCCGGAAGCCAATGCCTGGCAGGAGACAGCAACAGGAAAAACGGCCTAGCCCGCAACCCGCGCAGTTCACGGCCCCAAAGTTCTCAGTCTACTGACCGCTCCAAATGGTGTAAAGCGCACCGGCCATTGACTGGAAGGGCGCTTTTCTCAGCATCTTTGCCGCCTGACGAGTAAAGTCAAAAAAAAGGGCGATGTTTTCCGGGATGACTACAGTTCTAGTTGCGCTGGCCGGCGCTTTTATAGCCGGCATCGTGGTCGCGACCTATTTCGAGCGCAGCCGCATGGCTGTGGAACGCGCGGGTTTCGAAAAATTCTCCAAATCACTGGCCGGCGAGCTCGAGGAAACACGCGCCCGCCTGGAACAGGTCAGCAGCCGGGAGTCAACGCAGGAAGCCGCCATCGCACGCCTGGAAGAACGTAATGCCGCGACCGAACGTGTCATGGAACAGATGCGGATTGGCTTGCCGGAAACCTTCAAATCGCTGGCGGGCGAGGTCCTGGAAGAAAAATCGCGCCGCTTTGCCGAGCACAACCAGGCTAGCCTGGGCCAGGTTCTGGAGCCCTTTAAAACCCGGCTGGAAGACTTTCAGGCCAAGGTCGAAGCCGCGCACATGGAACAGGTGAAAGGCGGAGTCCGCCTCAACGCCCAGATCGACAAGCTCTTTGAGTCCAACACCAGGTTCGCCGAACAGGCAAACAACCTGACCAGTGTGTTGCGTGGGTCAAACAAGGTCCAGGGGGCATGGGGAGAGCTGATTCTGGAGCGAATACTCGAGGCCGCCGGATTGCGTCCCGGCCAGGAATACGATGCCCAGGAACGCTACGCCGCAGACAACGGCAGGCGGGGCCAGCCGGATATCGTGATCCACCTGCCCGGCGACCGGCACCTGATCATCGATTCCAAGGTGTCTCTGGTCCACTATGAGGCCCACTGCGTGGCCGAGACCGATGCGGATCGGGCGCTGGCCGCGGAGAGCCACAGTCAATCGGTTCGTACCCACATCCGGGGCCTGGCAGAAAAGAATTACCAGGCGCTTTACGGGTTGAATTCGCTCGATTTCGTAATCATGTTTCTCCCCGTTGAGCCGGCCTTCCTGTTGGCCATTTCCCGCGATGAGAAGCTGTGGGAGCAGGCTTGGCGCCGAAACGTGCTGTTGGTCAGTCCCAGCACCCTGCTCTTTGTCCTGCGTACCGTTGCGTCGCTTTGGGGGCAGGAACAACAAAAGCGCAATGTGGAGGAAATTGCCCGCCGCGGTGCTGAGCTTTACAACAAGCTGGCCGGCTTTATCGCCGATTTTTCCGAGATGGGAAAGCGGCTGGAACAGGCGCAAAGCAGTTACTCCGGCGCAATGGCGAAGCTGCACAGCGGGCCCGGAAACGTCATACGCCAGGCGGAAATGCTGAAGGCGCTGGGGATTAAGCCGACCAAGCAGATATCGCTGGGATTGATCGAGTTAGCGCAGCAGGAGACGCTCGAACTGCGGGTTCAGGAGAGCGAAAACTCGCCCGAAGTTCCCTAGCTCGAAAGCCTGAGAGTTAGGCATTCTCGACCTTGGCAAAGAACGCGGCTTCCGCTCGTGCTTGCCCGGCCCGTTCAGCTCTTGGGGGGCGGCAGCTTTGCGGCTTGGAGCCGCCCGTCGTAGGCTTCTCGCAGCCGCTGCCAGGTAATGTCCAGGGTTTCCGGTAAAACCCGCGTCTCCGCAATGACTGTCATGAAATTGGAGTCCCCCACCCAACGGGGAAGCGCGTGCATATGAAGATGAGCGGCAATGCCGGCTCCGGCTGCCTGGCCCAGGTTCAATCCCATATTGATCCCCTGGGGCGCGTAAACCTGGCGCAATACAGAATCCGTGCAGCGGGCCAGGGTCATCATTTCCAGAGCGGCTGGCTGCTCCAGGGACTCAAGAGACTCCTGATGGGCATAGGGCACGATCATGACGTGGCCGGTAGAGTAGGGAAAGGCATTCAGGCAGATAAAGCAGTGCTCCGCTCGGGCGACAATGTTGGCCGCCCGATCGGCCTCGAGTGGCGACATCCCGTGCTCCGCCGCGAACCGGGTCGCGGCAATCAGGTTGCAAAAGACGCAATCACAGTCTCCGGGCCAGTCCGCCAGTGCCCGTGGCACGCCCTTACGGCCGCCTCTGAGGGGATCCCGATCGGCGTCGACCAGGTACGCATAGCGCCAGGGCGTCCACAGATAGTCCATGAGGATCAAGTATACGAACTCGCCAGAGCCGCCCATCCGGGCCTCCGTCGAAGCTCGCGGGCACTTCTTTAGGAAACCATTACAGATCAATAAAAATAGGTACTTAGGACACTTTTTCCAAAGCCGCATTCGGCCATGAGTTCGTTGACATCCTTTCCCGGCGATTGCTATAGTTTCATATGAAGGGTCTACGTACAGGATTCGGCGTAGACGTCCAT
>JBARKD010000590.1:0-2405 GCA_049800615.1 Acidobacteriaceae bacterium
TGAAGAGCAGTGGCATCCCACCCTTCGCAAAGTACGCGAAGGATGGGGCACCCGATCCTTGGTCGCTGGGCAAGAAATACAGTTATCTACGACGCCACCCCGGTCTAAATGACCCGGAGGGCTTAAAAGCCCCGCCCCTTCAAACCCAAAAAGTCGGGATGACAATTGTGTGGCGAAGCGCCAACAGGTTCATGAGCACTCCGGTCTGGAGGACTTCCGTGGCTGTCTTTGTAACAAGACGAAGGCTAGTCTTCCAGCATCTGGAGATCGAGCGGGGGCGCTTGCATGCAGTCCAGGCGGGCGATTTTCTTCAGCGCTGCCTTTAATGCAGAGCCGGGGCAAGGTTCTGTCGTGACCACAAACGGCAGCTGGTCTTTCGCGTAACCAGGCTTCTGCAGCAGGGCATTGATATTGATCTTCTGCTCCGCCAGATCACCGGCGATCGCGGCCACGATTCCCGGACTGTCGTCGACCACGAAACGTATGTAGTGCGGCACAACAAAATCGCCGTCGACGCTGGCGCGCGTGCCGGTGATGCTCACCGGGCAACCGCCGTGTGCGATCGCCAGCACGTCGGAGATGACGGCAACTGCCGTGGGATGGCCGCCGGCTCCGTGACCGGAAAACACCGTTTGGCCGCCATATTCACCGCTCGAAATCACCATGTTCTCCGTGCTTCGGGACCACGACAACGGAGAGCTGCGCGGGACCAGCATCGGCCCCACCGTCGCGAAGAGCTTCCGATCTCTCACTTCCGCCCGCGAAATCTGCCGGATCGTGCAGTGCAGGTCTTTGGCGTAAGCGAAATCGACGGCGGAAACATCACGAATGGTGCGGCAGGCCACTTCTTCCGGCAGCACCTCCATGCGCAACGCAATACGAGAGAGAATCACGAGCTTGGCGCGTGCATCGAAGCCATCGACATCTTCCGTGGGATCGGCCTCGGCATATCCCCGCTCCTGGGCCTCGCGCAACGTGGGCGCAAACTCCGCGCCGTCCTCCATGTTGCTCAGAATGAAATTGCAGGTGCCGTTCAAAATTCCATGCAGACGAAGGATGCGGTCACCCGCCAGCCCTTGCTGCACGGCCGGAATGACCGGAATCCCTCCGGCAACGGCCGCGCCATAAAGCAGCTGGCAGCCATGCAGCCGGGCCAGTTCCTCAAGCGCGATACCTTGCTCGGCAATCAATTTCTTGTTGGCCGTCACCACGGACTTTCCCGCGGACAACGAGCGCCGCACCCAATCTCCAGCCGGGCGAAGCCCTCCTGCCAACTCCACCACGATGTCAGCATCGGAAGCCAGGACTTGTTCAAAGTCCTCCGTCCAGACCACGGAAGAGGGGATCCAGGAGACGCGTTTGCGCTCGATTCCGCGGTTGAAGATGCAGCTGAGCGATAAACCCTGGGGCGGATGTTCGCACAAAATGCGAGCCACTGAATTGCCCACCGTGCCAAAACCTAAGAGAGCGACTTTCAATCCAACCATAATTAGAAGTGACGAAATTGTTCTTCCGGCATGCTTTCCGATCCGGGACGCGCCGCTTCCCGCTCCAGCGAACGGGTGACCAGATCGCGCGAACCGAGTCCCACAGCGAGCGCCAATGCCAACACAATTCCGCCGAAAAGGATGCCAAACGCCAGGTCGACGATTGCGGCCCCGATGGAAAGATGATCGAGCACCATGGCCGCGGTCAACACCAGCACCAGCCATTTCACGCCCAGGCTCAGCAAACGCGCATAGTGCAGGTTCATGTTCACGGCGCTGATCAACACACTGCGCGAGAGAAAGCGGGCAATGACATTGCCCAGGATGAGCAATACAACCGCTCCCACCACATTCGGAATGTAGCCCAGCAAGCGGGCCGTCAGCGGATTGTCAGAAGAGGCGCCGAAAGCTTCGAGACCCACCAGAACGCCAACCAGCAAGACCGCCCAATAAACTACCCGCGTGATGAGGATAGTAGGCGTGTAGGTTGGAGACCACTCCGCTATGGCATTCGTCCCTCTCGCCAGCCGTTCATCAATGCGCACCGCGTTCAGAATGGTCCGCACCAGCCAGGCCAGCAGCGAGGCAACGGCGGCGAAGATCAGCACGGCAAGAATCAGTGCCAGAATTCCGGGCAGCAGGGTGGCAATGCGGCTGATGACCCGAGCCATAGAATCGTGCAGTGACTGCGATACTTGAGTCCACATAATCAATCCCTCCGGGCCTGGCAGGCTGCTGAAAACCCGCCGAAGCAACGAGTGAGGCCCTCACTGGTGCGGTCGTGCCCACAACCCATGCTAAATCTCGTATGCCAATCAACCCTCAAACCTGTTTTCAGCAGCCTGCTACGGGTTGAAGCGGTCCGGCCAACGCCACCGCGATAACAAATACGGCTTGCCTTCTTCATAGGCGCGAGCC
>JBARKD010000591.1:0-8907 GCA_049800615.1 Acidobacteriaceae bacterium
GGGGGCGGGGACCCGGGGCCTTTGTTGCGCAAACGATCGTGCCCGGCGGCAAGCTTGGCCTTCGCCGGGATATCTATCTTCGGCAGAAGCAATCCGACCAGATTGCCGCCGAAGCCCAACTCCTGCGGGTGCACAGCGGGGTCACGCAGATGTATTACCACACGCTGAGCGCGCAGCAGATGGTGCTGCTTCGTGGACGGCTGGAGCGCTTAGCCAACGATGCCACACAGACCGTGCATCAGCTGGCCAATGTGGGGCAGGCCGATTCGCCCGACGTGCTGCAAACGGAAGTTGAAGCGGAGCAAGCTGCGATCGATTATGCCGATGCCCAGCGAGAGTTTCTGCAGAAATTCAGAGCACTTGCTGTGCTCGCCGGCAATCCTTCGCTGCAGGCTGCTCCGCTCGAGGCAAAGCTGGACGCGCCCCCGGAGATCGATGCGGCGGGTATGGTGGAGAAGATTGTGCAGCAGTCACCCGCGGTGAGGGAAGCCCGGCAGGAGGTAGCGATTGCCGAGGCCAGGCTCAAAGATGCGCGACGCGAGGCCGTGCCTGATCTGCAATTGCGTGCCGGCGAGCAGCAAAATCTGGAGGCCCTGCCTGAAGCACCCGGGAAAAAGACGGGCGCGCAAAGTTTTGCCAGCGTAGGGATCGAATTGCCTTTGTGGAACCGCAATCAGGGCAATGTACATTCCGCGGAAGCCGACGTCGAACTGGCTCGCCAGGAGGTCACGCGGACGGAGTTATCTCTGCGGCAACAGGCGGAGGCGCTGGAGCAGAACTATCTTTCCGCCAGGCTGCAGGCGGAGCGTTATCGCACAGCTTTGCTCCCCCGCGCCCGGCGCGCGTATGAGCTTTACCTGGATAAGTATCAAAACATGGCGCAGGCGTATCCCCAGGTACTGGTGTCGCAGCGCACACTGTTCGAACTCGAGGCCCACTACATCGACTCACTGGATCGGACCTGGCAGAACGCCATTGCCCTCCAGAATTTCAACTTGAGTGGCGGACTGGAAAAGCCCGAAATTCGCAAATGAAAGGAAGACAGCTTGGATCTGCAACTGTGGTTGATTCGTCACGGCGAAACGGAATGGAGCCTTTCCGGGGCGCATACCAGCAGAACCGATATTCCGCTGACCGCGCGCGGTGAACAGCGGGCAACGAAGATCAGGGATTACCTGGCGCACCGGCCGTTCAGCCTGGTGCTGGTCAGTCCTCTACAACGCGCGCGAGAGACCTGCCGGATCGCGGGTTATGGCGATGTGGCACAGACCGAGGAGAATCTGCGGGAATGGGACTACGGCATCTATGAGGGCCGGACCACGGCGGAGATTCGCAAGGAGCAGCCGAATTGGTCGATCTGGGATGCCGTCCCGCCCCAGGGAGAGCCGGTGGAGCATGTTGCGGCGCGAACACAGAAGGTCATTGATCGCGCCGCCAAAGCGGGTGGGCAGGTCGCATTGTTTGCTCACGCGCATGTGCTGAGGATTTTGGCGGCCACCTGGCTCGCGCTGCCGCCGCGCGCGGGCAGCCTGTTTGCGCTGGCTACCGGTTCCGTCAGCACACTCGGGTATGAGCGGGAAGACCGCGTCATCTCAACCTGGAACCGGTCGTTAGAAGAGTAGCCTAGGAGAAGAGTAGCCCAGCAGAAGAGTAGTCCCGGTGGGGAAGAAGCGTTCTTAGACAACGAGCCGGGCCAGGAAGGCTCCGAGCCATACGGCCAGGAGCCCGAACAAACAGCTCAGGGACACGTACAAGGCGGCGATCATGTAGGCGCCGGTTTGGAGCGTTACAAAGGTCTCCCATTCAAAGGTGGAGAAGGTGCTGTAAGCGCCCACGAAACCGATGGGAATGAGAAAACGCCAGGCGGGATTCAGTCCGGTGCGCTGGCTCATCAAGGTCATGGAGAAGCCGATGATGATGCACGCTGAGAGATTGATCACAAAGGTTCCGTAAGGGAAACGGGTGCCCATCCGGCTGGCGACGGTAAAGCCGACAAGATATCGGGTGATCGAACCCAGGGCCCCCCCGATGGCAATCAGCAGGTATTTCTGCAAATTCAACCTCCGCAACGCTCAGTATGGCCGGGGTTGGCATCGCCGGACATGCCCCCGCGACGGTTCCCCGTCAGGAGTCATCATCTGTCGAGCCGATGGCAGGAACAGCGGTTAAACAGGCTGCGGAAAAACAACGCAGCGGCTCTACAAGCCTACCAGGCGTAGCCACTTGTCTAGGCAGGGATACATTATCTAGCGCCTCGCTCGTTGCTTCGGCGCGTTTTTCCGCAGCCTGTAAAGCGGCTTTCGAGGTACTCTGCAGCCGCTCGGGTGAACTCCTTCACCACAACGTTCTTTCTTTAGCTAAGAAGGGGGCGGGGCAGTTTGTCAATTGATTTTTGTTGACGAGCGACAGATGCGGGAGCATTGCCATCGTGAGGGCAATGGTTGATCATTTCACAAGCCCATGCGCCTCGACTCACACCAGCATTTCTGGCACTACGACCCACAAGAGCTGGCGTGGATAACAGAGGGGATGGAAGCACTAAAGGGCGATTTTCTGCCTAAAGATTTAGAGCCGTTGCTGGCGGCCATTCACTTTGATGGCTGCATAGCCGTCCAGGCCCGGCAAAATCTGGAGGAGACACGGTGGCTGCTGGAGCTTGCCGGACAGCACTCCTTCATCAAGGGTGTGGTTGGCTGGGTGGATTTGCGGTCGGAAAATCTCCGCGAGCAATTGGAGACATTTACTGCGCACCCCAAGCTGGCCGGTGTACGCCATGTCTTGCACGATGAACCGGACGATCGATTTATGCTGCTGCCCGAATTTCGCCGGGGCATCGCACAGCTCAAGGAATTCGGGCTGGCATACGATTTGCTGCTTTTTCCCAAGCACCTTCCGTTTGCCGTGCAGTTGGTAGAGGAATTTCCGGAGCAGCGTTTTGTGCTCGACCACATCGCCAAGCCGAGGATCGCGGAAGGATTGATTTCGCCATGGCAGGGGGATTTGCAGCGTCTGGCGAAGTTTCCAAACGTGTACTGCAAGCTTTCCGGCATGGTGACAGAGGCGAAGTGGAAGCAATGGCGGCCTGACGATTTTCATCGGTACCTGGACGTGGTGTTCGAGGCATTTGGCGCCCAGCGGCTCATGATCGGTTCGGATTGGCCGGTTTGCACCTTGTCGCGGGAGTATCAGCCGGTGATGCAGATCGTGACTGACTACCTCAAAAAGCTTTCGGCCGAGCTGCAAGCCGCGGTTCTGGGGGAAAATTGCCTCCGGTTCTACCGCGTGAAGCCCTAACCGCGAATGGCCATTTCTTCGATCGACGCCATCGTCATTGCGGTGTACCTGGTGGGCATTACGGCCTTTGGCATCAGGGTTGGCTACCGCCGAAATGCTTCTTCGCAGCAGTACTTTTTAGCCAATAAGTCGCTTGGCTGGTTCACGGTCGGCGCAGCTGTGTTCACCTCGAACATTTCCACGATTCATTTGGTAGGTTACGCCGCCGGCGGCGCAAGGGACGGCCTGGTCATCGGCAACTTCGAATGGATGGCATGCTTTATTCTCATCCTGCTGGCGTTGATGTTCGCCCCGTTCTACATCAGATCCGGCGTAGCTACTCTGCCGGAATTCATGGAGAGGCGCTACTGTCCCGCGGCGCGCACGTTTCTGGCGGTGATCGGAATCCTGGGCGCGCTTCTCATCCATATCGGCATCAGCTTGTTTGCCGCGGCCAAGGTGTTCGAGAGCCTGCTGGGCGTGCCCATGTTTGCCACCATCATAGTGCTGTCGCTGTTCACGGTTACGTATGCGGCGCTGGGCGGCCTGAAGGCGGTGGTGATGACGGAAAGCATCCAGGTAGTGCTGCTGCTTGGGGGCGCCACGCTGATCACGATTATGGGAATACGGGCTCTCCCCGGTGTAGGCGTGCATAGTCTTGCTGCGTTGCAACAGGCCGTGGCTCCCGGACAACTGCATATGCTGCAGCCGGTCCTCAATCGCGAAGGGCATTTGAACGAGTTCTCATGGCTGGCGGTAATCCTGGGTTACCCGATTCTTGGCATCTGGTATTGGTGCGCCGATCAGACGCATGTGCAGCGCGTGTTGGGAGCACATACTTTGAGGGATGGTCAGAATGGGGCGCTCTTCGCCGGCTTTCTGAAGCTGTTGCCCGTCTTTCTCATGGTATTTCCGGGTGTCATTGGATATGTGCTGTGGCAGCGAGGGGCGTTGCACCTGGTGAACGTGGCTGGAACCGCACGTCCGGACTACAACACCATGCTGCCTCTGCTGATCGCATACCTGATTCCTCCCGGTGTGCGCGGGCTGATCGCCGCCAGTCTTGCTGCGGCGCTGATGAGTTGCATGGCTGCGGCGCTCAATAGCTGCGCCACGCTGATTTCCATCGACGTGGTCAAGCGCCTGAATCCGGAGGCGACGGACGCTCACGTGGTGCGTGCGGGACGCATCACCACCGGCGTGATCATGGTGCTGGCCATGCTGTGGTCGACCCAGGGCGACCAGTTCGGCACGATCTTTGAAGCGGTCAACAAGATTCCCATGACATTCGCGCCGGCGGTAACGACGGTTTTTGTGTTTGGCGTGCTTTGGAAGCGCGGGACGAAACAGGCGGCCATGGCGACGCTCTATTTCGGCTCGCTTCTCGGCGTTATTTACTTTCTGGCCGATTTGCCGGTTATGGGCAGATGGTTTTATCCGTCGTCGCCGGATTTCACCGGATTTGTCACCGATCCGGTTCAGGGACTCGGGATTCCCTTTATGTTGGCGGGCCCCATCATCGCCGTGGTCTGCGTAGCGATCTACGTGGTGACCAGCTGGTTGACGCCGCCTATGGATGAGGTGGAGGTGTCAATGGTCTGTTGGGATCATCCGCTTGCCTTTCTCAAGGGGCCGATGACGGCTGTGAGCGATCCGCGCGTGATCTCGGTATTGCTGCTGATCACGGTGGGAGTGTGCTACTACATGCTCCGCTGAACGGACATCGAACGATCTTCTCCCGATGGAGAGCAGAACTTTTAGTGCGGAGCAATCAAGGGCACCCCGGGGAAATAAGTACGGTATCGAGCCGCATCGCGGGTCAGCAAACGATATCCGGCAACTGCGGCATGGGCGCCGATGAAAAAATCCGGCAATGTGGACAGCTTGTTCCCCTCGCGTTCCCGGTAAACATGAAAAGCTTTGCCCGCAAGGAATGCTGCTTCATAGGGGATTGGTTCGCGCTGAATCAGAGCCGCAGGTAGAGCTGCTTCGAGGTCTTCAATTTTCGAATAACGTATCGAAATTTCTGCATACACGACCGGGTTTATCACCAGGCGGGAGTTTTCCGCCGTGGTGGCCAGAGCCCTGGCCGACCACGCGAACCAGCGGGGGTCTTCGGTCATCAGATCGAGCAGGATGTTGCTATCGACAAGAACAGCACTCATTTCACTTGCCGCGGGTTAGAGCCATGATGGCGTCGGTGGTCATGGCAATGTCTCCTCGTCCTCGCAGATGGGCAATGAGCCGCGCGCCGCGCCCATCAGTTTTCTTGTTTTTAGCGCGGACGATGCGTACAGATTTTCCATCGAATTCGAAATCTACTTCGGTGTGGGGGAGAAGTCCCGCCTTCTCACGGATCTCGGCTGGAATCGTGACCTGACCTTTGGAGGTGATGCGCATGTAGTATTACTCTTACACGTAAGAGTAATACTGACAAGCCAGGCTATCAGTCGGTGATCGCAGGCCGAGATCGTCTTGCTGTGGCGGCCAGTTTCGCCAAGGCTTCGGCGCTAGAACTTTGTCTCACAAATAGACAAATTTGGGAGAGGCCGCGCATGAGACCCGCCCTCGAAGCGGGGCTCAGGGTCCAACCAGAAGCCCCAGACCCATATATGAGACCCATATATGAGACAAGTTCTAGACTACGACTGGACGCCGCCTGCCGATCTGCGTGGCTTGTTCGAAGGCATAACCCAATTGCAACACGCCCCAGTCATCGTGATGGCGGCCTACGATCTGCAGGCCAATGGGCAGCCCGGCCGAGGAAAATGCGCAGGGAACTGACATAGCAGGGTTACCGGCGGCCGAAATGTAATAGGCGGACTTCATCCAGGCCATATAGTTCTCCATCTTCACGCCGGCAATTTCTGTCGGGTAGTGCGTGTTTACGTCGAAGGGGAGAACCTGGTTTACCGGCAGGACGAAATAGTCGTACTCCCCTTTGAAGTTACACAAGCGCTGATAGAGAGCCGTGCGCCTGGCTTCGATGCGGGAGAGCTGGGGTCCGCTAAGCTTCCGTCCTTCTTCGACGTGCCAGTGAATGTACTGATTTAGTTCGGCGCCATGTGCGGCCAGCAGATCGCCGTAGCTTAGCTCAACCGACCAATGCCGCCAGGCAACGAAGGCTTCATTTGCATCGGTAAAATCAGGCTCGGCGTCGACGACCACGCAGCCCAGCGACTCCAGGACTTTGCGTTGCGCCTGAACGGCGCTTTTCACCTCAGGATCCCAGGGCAAACCCATGTCTTTGAACATGGCAACGCGCACGCCCTTGAAATCCCGCTCGAGCGGCTGGGCAAAAGGCGCGCCGGGCATCTCGATGGAGATGGGTGAATGGTGGTCGTAGCCTGCAAGCACGCTCAAAAAGTAAGCGCAGTCGGTCACATTGCGGGCCACCGGCCCAGGAACGGAGAGGGTAAACCAACCCAGGGCGGCAGGCACGTTGGACACTCGTCCCGGTGAAGTGCGGATGCCCACCACATTGCAGAAGTTGGGGGGATTGCGCAGAGAGCCGCCCATATCGCTTCCATCCGCCAGCGGCGCCATTCCGCAAGCCACCGCGACGGCTCCCCCGCCTGTGCTGCCACCGCAGGTCTTACGAATGTCATAGGGATTGAGAGTCGGACCAAACACGGGATTGAAGGTTTGCGAACCAAGGCCAAATTCGGGGACGTTCGTCTTGCCGAGGATAATCGCGCCTGCCTCTTTCTCGCGCTGCACGACCCGGCAATCGAAGTCCGGAATGGTGTTCTTGTGCAGCGGCGAACCCCAGGTGGTGCGGATGCCTTGGGTTTCATGCAGATCTTTGACCGCGACCGGTAGACCGTGGAGCGGGCCGAGCCACTTGCCGTTGGCCAGCGCTTCGTCAGCTGCGGCAGCCTGGGCCAGCAGGTGGTCCTCATCCACCAGGGTAACAATGGCGTTGACTTTGGAATTCACCCGGTGGATCTGTTGCAGGTGCGCCTGCATCACCTCGCGCGCCGAGAGTTTTTTGGCCCGGATGGCGGCAATCATATCGACGGCGCGCATGTAGCAGATTTGGTCAGAAGCGTCGGGCGCGGTGTTGGACATGACAATCGGTGAAGATAGCAAGGGCGAAGCCGCGGCCGACATAGCAGCGCTCGTTCCCAACTTGAGCGCGTGACGGCGTGTCATCCTGCTCTTCAACCTGGTTCCTTTGCTCGTGATTTTACCCACTGCTGTCAGTTCGTGCAGCTAATTCCTGCAATGGTTGGGGGCTATCACTCGCCTTAAACCGGCAGTATCCTTGTCGGCGGAGAAGGTTAATGGGTAAAAGGAGTGCCGTTTGAACCTCGGTCGGTGGATAGCGTGTGCCACGATTTTGGCCATGAGCAACGGTCTGGCGATCCGGGCTGCCACGGTCTGCGACGTTTCCGCGTATGGAGCCGTGGCAGACGGCAAGACAAAGGATACCTCCGCCCTGCAGAGAGCGATCAACGACTGCTCAGCCAGGGGCGGCGGTACGGTGCGTCTTACACGCGGTATTTTTCTCAGCGGCCCAATTGTCCTGAAGAGCCATATCGTGCTCGATATCGAGGCCGGCGCCACATTGCTGGGAAGCCAGGATAAGGCAGACTATGCAACCGCAACATTGATGCGGGAGACGGCGGTCCAGCCATTGATCGGCGCGGCCGATGCCGAGGATATTTCGATCCGCGGCGGCGGCACGATCGACGGAAACGGACAGCCGTGGTGGGCGCAAGTCTACGCCCACAGGAATTCTCCGGACTTCGTTGCGGCAAAGCGTCCGCGGCTAATTTTTATGGATCACGCCAGGCATATCCGGATTGAGGGTGTCACGATCCAGAACTCCGCATCCTGGCAAGTCACGCTGTATTACTGCGAGGACGTAACCATCCGCGATGGCAAAATTCTCGCCCCGGAGCATTCGCCAAATACCGATGGCGTCGATCCTTTTTCATCCCACCATGTGACCATCGTGCACATGACCATCGATGTTGGCGACGACAATGTTGCCATCAAATCGGGGCAGCCAGGTTCACCAGGACCGGATGATCCCAGCACGGATATCAACGTCAGCGACTGCACGTTTCTTCATGGACATGGCATGTCTATCGGCAGTGAAATTTCGGGCGGGGTGCAGCGCGTTCACGTGGTCCGGGTGCATTTTCAAGGCACCGCAAATGGGGTGAGAGTGAAGTCGAACCGCGACCGCGGCGGAGATATCGGGCCCCTTGATTTCCGCGACCTGACCATGCAAGACGTGGCTACGCCTGTGCTGATTACCGAGTACTATCCGAAGATTCCCGAGAGGGATTCCGCGCAGCCAACGACACGCCTGACGCCGCATTTTCACGACATCCGAATTGAGAACCTGACAGCAACCGGGGCTGACGTTGCCGGGTTCATCGTGGGTCTGCCCGAGAGCCCAATCACTTCGATTGCGCTGACGAAGGTTCACATCGAGGCAAAGAAGGGGATGACCATCAGCAATGCCACGGTCGCCGGCCGTGCCTTCACGGTCAAAGCGTCGGCAGGCGCGCCCTTCCTGATGCTCGAGAATGCCAGGCTGGATCAGAAAGACGGACGAGCAGGCGCCCCGTGATACAAGAGAGAGAATGCGGTCGTGAATTCCATGCCCAGCGACAGTAG
>JBARKD010000592.1:0-10426 GCA_049800615.1 Acidobacteriaceae bacterium
CCGCAGATCTCTCCACTTCGGTCGAGATGACAATTTTGTGGCCGGGAGGCCGTGCCGTTTCCAGCCGGGAACTTCGAAGTCTCGTGGGCATCAGGTTTTGTCGGTAGTCAAGCGTAGTGGAGAGATCTGCAGTTTTGTCTGTCCCGCGGCGACACCTATGAACGCGCACCCGCCTCTCTCCGATGGCAGGTCCTTACTTCCTCTGCTCCTTCAGGATCTCCTCAATCTGTTCCTTGGGCACAGAAAGGTGATCTTCATTCTCTTTGAGCCAGGAGCGGTAATCCTGCTCGATGGCGTCCGTCCAGCGTGCGTCGATCTGGCCCGCCGTGTACTTCTTCTGCTCCAGACGCAGGTGACCGAATGTATCTTCCAGACGTGTCGACTCGGAATACTTGACCACTTTTTCCGCGAGCTGTGGCGGGATGAAGATGACACCACCGTTCCGGCCCAGGACAACATCTCCTGGCATCACCGTCGCCTGACCAATCCGCGTGGGAGCATTGATGCTCACCATGGTGGAATTGAGCAGCTTGCCGCTGCGCAGGGATCCGTAATGGTGCGATGGATCGTAGTAGCGGACAAAGGCGACAAAGTTAGGCAGCTCGTCCAGCCCGTTGATATCCCGCACCGCGCCGTCGTACACAATGCCGTTACCTGACCTGGCATAAATCGCGTTGCCGACGTTGTCGCCGATCGAGGGGCCGTTTACCTTGAGTCCGAAGTGATCGGCTACATAAACATCACGCGGCTGCAACATATCGACCGGCCAGGCATTCATCGCGCCTTGGCGATGATCGGCCACACCCTGGGCTTCAATCAGCTTCTGGATGTCGGGCCGCCCCGGTAGCCAAGTCGCTGTCAGTGCGCGGCCAACCAACACTTTGTCAGGATGAATCGAAAGCCAGCCGTCTTCATACTCATGCATGAAGCTCTCCTGCTGCAAAACGGCCCACGCTTCCTCCAAAGTTACGTTTTTCATCCGGTCGAGAATGGCATCCGGAACCTTGGGGCGGCCATCGGGAAACCGCTCTCCTTGCCAGTCCGGTGTGTACTTTATAACGTCTTCCCGCGTGAAAAAGCCCTGCTGTGCCGAGGCGCCCAGGAACGCGCCCCACAGCATCGAAGAAGAAACCGCGGCCATCGCCGCGAGCCGAAATTGCCGGATCATTCTGTTCATTCTCCTCTATCCCTTGTTCGGCTCGAACCAGGTTGTGCCTGGAATCTGAACGGTTTTGGCCACTTCTTCATTCATCTCTACGCCGAGTCCTGGCTTGTCCGGCGGCGTTACATACCCTTTCTGGATGATTTCTCCTTCTTTGACGAACGTCCGCCATACCTCCAGATGATTGATCCAGTGCCATTCGCAAACCAGGTAGTTAGGAATCGTCGCACAGACGTGTGCGGAAGCCATGGTGCCAATGGGAGAAACCACGCAATGGGGCGCGAAGGGCACGTAGTAGGCCTGCGCCATGTTGGCGATCTTACGCGCTTCCGACAGGCCCCCGCACTTTTGAATATCAGGCATGATGATGTCCGCGGCGCGCTTCTGCAGCAGCTCCGTGTACCCCCAGCGTAAATATAAATTCTCGCCACAGCAGATAGGCGTAGTTGTCGAGTGCCGGATATCGGCCATGGCATCGATGTCTTCCGGAGGAACCGGCTCTTCCAGCCACAGCAGGCGGAAGGGCTCAACCGCGACGGCGACCCGCTTGCCAGTGGTAGCGTCATAACGGCCGTGCATGTCACAAGCCAGATCCATTTCTTTGGGAATCGATTCCCTCACGTGCTTGACCCAACCGACCATGCGATCGATTTCACCGTTGCTTGCCGTCCAGTTCACCTTGTCGAAACGGGCCGGATCGGCATAGTCATCGAGATCGATCTTCATCGCAGTGAAACCCTGATCCTTGATCCAGGGTAGTTTGCGGTCCGACTCCGCACCGACGGGATTCTCCATGTCGGAGTCGCAGTACATACGAATCTTGTCGCGGAACTTACCGCCTAACAACTGGTAGACAGGAAGGCCAAGGATTTTCCCGGCAAGATCCCACAGCGCAATCTCCACGCCCGTCAAAGCGGTGACGTACTGGCCGCCCTGGGCGCCGGCGAAGATGCCTGTAACACGGATTCGTTCCCAAAGTGCATCCACATTGAGCGGATCCTGCCCGACCAGCATACGGCGGAAGCCGTGCACCAGCGACGCCGTTCCTACCGCCGCATCCGTCGATTCACCCTGTCCATAAAGACCAGTGTCGGTATAAACGCGCACATGGGTTTGCGGTCCGTGCACCATGACCTGCGCGGTGCGCACGTCTGTGATTTTGACTTTTGGCCGCTGCCACGGCGTACTGTTGTCTTGTATCGCCCGCGCCAGGGACGGTAGCGCGAAGATTCCGGCACCGGGCAGAGCCGCGGCTCCGCCCTTCAACATTGACCTTCGTGTGAAACGACTCATGAGTTTCCCTCTCGTCGAACGATGATACGCGGCTAACACAGTGTTAACTGGCTTGACTGCGTATGAGTTGTGCCGGTGGGTGAAGCTTCATATGTGAGTTGCAACGACCCCTGCAGGCCGCTGTGATCGCCCTCTGGAACAAGGATGGCGATCGATGTCCAACGTGAGGACGCTTCAAACAACCGCGGATTCTGAGGTCCCAGCACCAAACCCTGAGCACCTCATCAGAAACCACGCTAGAACTGGTCTCATAAGTAGACAAATTTCGGAGAGGCCGCGCATGAGACCCGCCCTCGAAGCGGGGCTCAGGGTCCAACCAGAAGCCGCGGACCCATATATGAGACAAGTTCTAGAACGTGTACCTGGCGCCTAGCTCCAGTTCCCGCCCACCTCCATTCGCGCTTCCCGGAGCTGCATTTGAGAACGTGATTTTGCCCGCGTTGGACCCATTCACATATTTGTTCCCGGTGCCTCCGATGTTGCCGAGGTTGGTGTGGTTGAGGGCGTTAAACGCGTCAAACCGGATTTGTAATTGGTGGTGTTCGTTATAGGGCATGTTGAAACGCTTACCCAGCGACATATCGAATTGTTGATAGCCGGGGCTGTAAAGCATGTTGCGGGACGTACTTCCGATAAAACCCGGGGCCGGCTCCGGAAAGGCCGCCAGATTCACCCATTGGCCGCTGGATCCGGGCTTTTTGTGGGCCTGGAAATAGCTCTGTCCGGGGACGTAATTCGGCCGGGTCGCCGCCGTGCCGCCGGAAATGGTATTGGTACTGGCGTTGTTGTCGTTGTACCCCATGTTGAAGGGTTGGCCGGTCTGGAGGGTGCCGAGCACGCTGAGTTGCCAGCCCCCGATCGCAGCATCCACCAGCTTCGACGAGGGCGCGTATCGCATACCTGCGCCGAAGGGCAGGTTGTAGATGAGCGAGCCAACCACTCGATGCTTCACATCGAAGTCCGACGGCCCGTAATCGCAGCTGATGCAAAGATCATTCTGCGGGAAAAGTTCCGACGACTGGGTGCGGATCCCGCTGGTGTCATCCAGCGACTTCGAATAGGTGTATGAACTGATGACGTTGAAGCCGTTGCTGAAGCGCTTGTTCGCCTGAAAGGTGAAGGCGTTGTAGTTCGCGTTTCCTATGTCGTGCACCAACTGAATCACGCCATTGTTCGGATAGGGCGTACGCTGCAGGATGCTCTTCGGCGAACCATTCGCATTGTACCCAGCGGCGCCGAGCAACCCGTAGGGAACCGAAAAATTGGCATTGCGGAAGCCATAGAGGTGATCGGTTTTCGAGCCCAGGTATCCGGCCTCGAGCTGCCAATCCTGGCCGAACTGCTTCTGCACATCAAATAGCCAGACTTCGTTGTACGTCGATTTGTGCCTGTACGCATTGGCGTAGGTGTAGGGCGGCGGTATGTTGGCAGTGGAGCCGCTGGCCACTGCGTTGCCCCAGTTGATGGTATTCAGGCCGGGAGTGCCACCTCCCGAGGTTGTCGTGACACGCCCGGCCAGGTTTCGCGCCACGTCGAACCGTGCGTTCGCGGTGTCATTGTCGTAATACATGCCAAAGCCCGCGCGGACGACCCATGTGCTGCTCGGCGTGTAGGCAATGCCTAGTCGAGGCGCCCAGTTGTCGTAGGCGGTCTGCATCAGCGAGTTGGGGAAATTGCCGTTGGCGCATTGCGGCCCCGGATTGACTGGACCGCCAGTGGAGTTAACCCAGCGGATGTTCACTCCCTGATACGGATCGGTGCAGTTCCCCTCCCGTCTAAAGAAAGGCCACTGACTCTGAGGTTCCGGCCCGGAAACGAAGGGGCTGATGGGCGAGTTGTTGGTTTGCAAATCCACAATGAACTCGTTGCCCAGGATGTCGTGCCAGGGGGGAGTCAGTTCATAGCGGAGGCCGGCCGACACGGTGAGTTTGGGTGTGAACTTATAGTTATCGTCGACATAGAACGCCTCGACGTTGCGCTTGTAATCGGCCTGCGCGATCTGTACCGCGTACACCGAAGTGTAAAGCTGGCCGAGGAGGAAGTCGGCAAATGCGGTTCCGGTTCCGGTAGCCAACTTCCCAGGCGAGTTGACCTTGGCTGTTGCATTGGCCTGCGCGGTGAACGAGCCACGAGAGAACTGGTTGCCCAGCTCATTGAAGGTCTGGCGCTCGTACTGGAAACCGAACGACAGCGAGTGCTTGCCACGCACCCAGGTAATGTTGTCGTTGACCGAGATATCAGGGTCTTTGGTCACATAGGGACCATCGGTGCTGTCGCCAAGCCCGCTGTAGATATCCCCCGTAAACCCTACACTGGGAATACCCCACGTTGCAGGAATACCTGCCTGAAGGCCGGGAATCCCGAGCTTGCCCACGGCGTTGTTGACACCCTGCGAGAACAGGCCGAGTGAGTTATAGAAGTTAGTCCAGCCAAATGTGGCCACGTTGACGACCGTCGGAGAAGGGGTCCAGGTGTGCGAGCCCAGGTACTGATAGTAACTGGTAATGATATTGCTGCCGGTGGTCCCGCCCGCTGTCTGGAACATCGCAGTGGGGTTGGTTTCCAGGCCATTACTGAAGCGGAAGGCAAACTGCGACTTCGCTGACATGTAGTAATCGGCGCGCACGTTGAAGCCGTCGTGAGTGTCCCTTTGAGATTGCAGGTATGTGTAATTGTTCTGGAATAGGCTGTTCTGAGCCGGGGCGTAGAACTGCTGGATGAATTTCAGTGAGGTAGGATCGATGCGGCCTGCGGGGATGACGTTGCCCGGGAACTGTGTCCTGCCGGTGCCATCGGGGTTCCCCGTGGCGGGATCATAAATAGGAACGACGGATCCGTTTGCGGTTGCCTTGTATTGGCTGAAATCGCCGCCCAGGACGCTCTGGGTCGGCAAGGTCAACCCTTGATTCGAGAAACTGACGCGTGAATACCATTCGTCGTTGACCATGAAGAAGAAACGATTCTTCCCGTTGAAAATGTGAGGAATCGAGATCGGACCACTGAGCTCGAATCCGTAGTCGTTGTATTTATACGGAAGCGCCTTCGGGGGAGGTGTGGGATAGAAGTAATTATATCCAAGAGAGTCCGCGTAGTTGTTGCGCAGGAAATAAAACGCGGAGCCGTGATAGTTGTTGCTGCCGCTCTTGGTGACCACGTTAACCTGGGTCGAGTTGTAACCGTATTGCGCCGGATAGACGCCGGTTTGCACCTTCAATTCCTGAATGGCGTCGATGGAGGGCTGGACCACAAAGGTGTTGAAGTCCACGTCGCTGTTGTTGATGCCATCGAGTGTGTAGTGGTTGAACATGATGCGCGAGCCGCCCACCGAGATGGTCTCGTTGGCGCGGGCGCCGCCCAAGCGTGCGCCAGCCTGGCCTTGCGTCGGTGAAACGACGTTCGCGTTCGCCGAGAGCGCCGCCAGGCCCAGGTAGTTTCTATTGTTCACGGGCGTCTCGGCAAGGGTCTGAGTAGGAATCACGGTGCCAAGGGAGGAGTTCTGTGTCTGCAGTAGGGCGGCTGAGGCCGAAACGGATACCGTTTGCGTCACCTCACCCACCTGGAGCGTGAAATTCTGGGTCAACGACTGCTGCACCTGCAGTTCAAGGTTCCGAGCAGTTTCGGCCTTGAAGCCCGGATGCGTGGCTTCAACATCATAGAGTCCTGGCGGAACGTCCGGGAACGTATAGTCGCCATCGCTGGTCGAAAGGGTGGAGCGGGTGGTGTTCGTGCCCGTGTTGGTCAAGGTGATGGTGACGCCGGGAACCACCGCACCCGAAGGGTCGCTGACATGTCCTAAGATGGTGCCGCTGGTTTGCGCCCTTACAATGCCTGCCGCCAGCAAAAGAAAACTACAAAACAACCCAATACGCCTTACCATATCGAACCGCCTCCGCGAAAAATTCGTTCACTGCGCCGACTCTTTTAACTATCCCGCGGTCACGCGCACGGATGGAATGCGAAGGCGCACTAGGCGCTAAGCTATATTTCGTCCGCATTGTGTAACAGCGATTTAATTTGGGCAGCAAACTATCACGCGGAAAAAACCATAGTCAAGAAAATGTTGAGGACGATCCACGTTCAGCAATTAAAGGAAATTAACAAGTACTAAGTCGCTAACACCTTCAACGGTTCAGGCCAGTACGCCTGGACAATTCTGCAGTGGCGGCCTAAGTTGAACCACAAACAAAAGCCCCGCCAGACCGGAGGGAGCGGTCCTGGCGGGGTCAGTTGAGTAAGAAATAGGCGCCGGTAACTAGAAAAGCTCGCCGGTGCCCCATTCAAGCCCGGATCCCGGATTTCTTACATCGCCTGCGCTACAAACAACCGCGTATGCGGCTTTCTGTCAGAGAAAGCCGCAGGTCGTTCGCCAACGCCACCCAATCAACAAGAAATCCGGGATTTTTTTGGGCTTGAGTGGGTTCGGGGTCTCTCTTTCACCAAAAAGGCGGAAAGTCACGCCATCGCAGCTAGAACACAAGTTTCGCCGACACCTGCATATCACGGTTATCAAGGTTGGTACCCGTAATCGTGCCGGCTGTAGCTGATCCGATCGCAGAGCTTGGATTCAGGAAGTTCGGATGGTTGAAAGCGTTGAAGGCATCCCCACGGAGCGCCAGGTTGATCGACTCGCGAATATGGATGGTCCGCTGCAGGGAAAGGTCGGAGTTCCCTTCACCAGGCCCATAGAGAACGCTCCGTGCCGAGTTCCCATAGGTGTTATAAGGCGGAGCGACAAAGTCTTTCACGTTGAACCAAGCCTTCGGGGTCTTGTTCGAAAGAGTTCCCGGGCCGATCCGATTGGGCCAGCTAGGGGCGCCGAAATTGACGCCACTGTTGAGCGTTACCGTATATGGGTTGCCGGTGGCCACCGTGATAATTCCGTCTACTTCCCACCCACCCAGGACGTAGGCAGCTGGTCCGCTTTGCACGAACCGCTTGCCTTTGCCAAAAGGCAATTCGTAGGTTGTGCTGCTGACAAAGCGATGTTTCTGATCAAAGCCGGAAGCCCCATAACCGCAACGCAAGCAGGTGATTGTCTGTGGATTGCCCGAATTGCCGCCGCCACTGGCTGCCGAGCCGCCCATATCCAGAGACTTGCTGTAGGTATAGCTGATCAACTCTGTCCATCCGTGTGAGTAACGGCGGGTGAATTTCGCCTGCAGCGCGTTGTAATTGGACGCGTTGATTTCATTCTCCTGCACCCAGGTAGAGACGTTATTGAGCGGTTGGATCAGGCGCCGGCTGGCCTGCGAAGGCGCGCTATCAACGCCCGGCGTTCCCGGTTCCACCTCGTTTGGATTGAAGGCCAACGTGAGATGCACACTGTGGCTCCCTGCGTAGGCCACCTCGAGCAGCCCACTGGAGCCAAGCTGTCGTTCAACGCTGAAGCTCCACATCTGCGAGTAAGGAGTCGGGTTGCTGAGCTGGTGACTAATGATCGCGGGAGCCGCGGCATTGAGCAAGCTGGTGGTGGTGGTGGTCGGCGGCCCTACCGTGACCACGCCTGCGGGAAATGGATCGTTGATGGCTACCGCGCAACTGGATCCAACGTTGGCTGCGGTGCAGGGCGTGGCATAGGCCGAAGCAGCCAGGTTTGTGTTGGTGGAAAAGGTCTGCGAAACCGTGAACGGCGGGTTCTGTCCGAGTTCGTCCGAAGCCGAATAGGGCAGCGGGAAGAAGCTGATCCCAAAGCCGCCGCGCAAGACCAGTGTGCCTTTTCCATTGGCGTCGTAAGAAAAGCCTAGCCGCGGTCCCACATCGCCGTAGCGGGTTTGCATGCCGGCGTGGCGGTCAACCCCGTTCTTACCCGCGTAAATAAAGGAGAGCGTGGTCCAGTCGAAGTTAGCCAGGCGGTTTTCCCGCTCCACCTCGGGCGTGTATACCTCATAGCGCAGTCCGGCATTGACGGTTAGCCGCGGAGTCGCCTTCCAGTCATCCTGGAAATACCCCGCCCATTCGCCATCGGTGACAAAGTAAGTCTCCTGTAGATAGTTCCTGCTGCCGCTATTGGGAAAACCGAACAGTATCCCCGCCAGTCCCGAACCGGTGCCCGTGGTATTCGAGGGGTTGTTGGTGAAATTGTCGTTGAACGTAAAGCCGCCGCGGGTCGTGGTGTTGGTAAACGGTGACGCCATTTGCTTGATATAGCGGCCGCCGAATTTGAACTGCTGCCTGCCCTTGGTCCAGGAGAGAACATCTTCGACCTGGATATTGGTCTGTACAGGATGTGCCGGCAGAAAAGCAGTGCCGCCTTGCAGGCACGTAAACTCCGATCCGCAAGAACCGCCGATCGTGATGTTAGGCAGACCGGTCGCGTACTTAGTCACATTCAAACCCTGAATCCCAAGCGAAGTGGACGAATCGTGCCCGTAGTCAGACTGATAGGTAAACGGATTGGTGCGCGAATAACCCGTACGGAATTCGTTGACCAAACTGGCATTGAAGACGTGCGACTCGTTCAGAGCCAGACCCTGGGCAATCAGCGTCGTGTCCTGAATGCCGGCGACGTAGGGGCCCAGGTCGAATTTGGAGGCTGCGGACGGCGGGGTGGGCAGGCAGCACGTTCCTCCGGCGCCTACCAGCGGATTCGGCGCAGCCTGAATGAACTTCTCGTAGCTGAAACGCCCGAACATCGAATCCTTCTCGCCTATCCGGTAGTCGATACGAACATTGCCGCCGTTGTCATCGATGATCTGGTCGGCCGAAGATTGATAGTTGTTGAAGCTGCCGCTGGTCTGCGGTAAAGGATAAATGCTGGCGATGTTCAGGCCCACGGCGGACAATTCATTGGGCGGCAGCACGTTCAGCACGCCGTTGTATTGAGCCTGCTTGCGGGAAGCCACGCCGTTCGTGATTGTGGTCGTATACGGATCGTAGACCGGGATCAGCTGCCCCGCCGTATTCGTATAGTTGCTGAAGTCACCGATACGCTCAGCCGCGGTGGGAACACTGTTGAGATTGACAATGCCCTTGAGCGATCTCTGCCCGAAGTAGTCGGCAAAGAAAAACAACTTATCTTTAATGATCTTTCCGCCCACGGCAGCGCCGAACTGATTGCGACGATACGCCGGTTGAAGCTGCGTGGTGGGGTTGAAGTAGTTGCGCGCATCCATATAGCTGTTGCGCAGGTAGTCGAATGCTTCTCCGTGCAGTGCATTTGAGCCGGACCGGGTGGAAACCGACACCACCCCGGCGCCCCGTCCGAAGTCCGCGGAATAAGTTCCCGTCAAGACCTTGAACTCGGCGATCGATTCCACGGAAGGTTGGATCATGACCGTATTGAAAGTCCACTCGTTATCGTCGATGCCGTCCACCACCCACCCATTGGCGTTGGCCTGGCTGCCCAATGCGTTGAAATCCGACGCGGCGCGTGGGTTAAAGGAGCTCGAGCCGGACAGGTTCTCGCCGGTTTGTCCAGGGGTTACGCCGGGAACCAGGTACACAAGCTGGGCGAAATTCCGCCCGTTGAGCGGCAGGTCCTGCACCTGTGTTTTCCCTACGACTTCGCCCAGTTCAGCGCTGTCCAGGCGCACCAACGGCGCCACAGACGTCACTTCGACGGTTTCCGCGGCCTGACCGATCTCCATGGCGAAGTCGGTGCGGGCACGCTGGTCCACGTCGAGTACGACGTTATTCGCTACGGTTCGCTTGAACCCTCCCTTTTCCACCACTACGTTGTACGTGCCGGGAATCAGGAAGGGCGCGTTGTAATCGCCGCTGGCGTCGGTCGTGAAGGTAGATACGGTGCCTTTGGCTGTATCGGTGATAGTTACAGTCGCTCCCGGGACAACGGCTCCCGAAGAATCGCGAACTGTACCCAAAATGGTGCCCGTGGTGACTTGGCCGAAGGCGATGCAGGAGCACGCCAGCAAGGCAAAGAAGAACGCAACTATCCTGGATAGTTTGGTAAGCATTGAATTGCCTCTCCTCAAAAATCTACTGGCCCGGCAGTACCGGCAGGTTTGCCTGCAC
>JBARKD010000593.1:0-6818 GCA_049800615.1 Acidobacteriaceae bacterium
TGGGGCGGGCATAACTTCATCCCCGATCTTCTGGGCATCGAGAACGGTACGCGCAGGCCATTTGCGGAATTGTGGATGGGAGCCCATTCGAAGGCTCCGTCGCTGGTCGAAGTTGGGGACAGAGACGAGCCTCTCGACGAGCTGATTGCCAAAGCACCCGAGGTCCTCCTTGGGCCGGCGGCAAGCCGGCATTTCGGCGACCGGCTGCCCTACCTTTTCAAAGTTCTGGACGTAGCCAAGATGCTCTCGATCCAGGCGCATCCGACGCTTACTCAAGCCAGGGAAGGTTTCGCCAGAGAAAACGCAGAGGGGATTCCTCTGGAATCCAGCCATCGGAACTACAGGGACGATAACCACAAGCCGGAAATCGGAGTAGCTCTGACGGAGTTCTGGATGCTGCACGGTTTTCGCCCGCTGGAGCAAATCGCGGAGATCCTGGATCGCATTCCCGAGCTTGGTTCGCTGTTGCCCGGCTTTAGCCAAAGCCTGGCGGCGGCAGGGCATGATCATGGTGCGCGACGCGTCCTACTACGCGACCTGTACAGCAATGCGATGACCATGCCGCAGGAACGGGTCGACTCTCTGCTGAATGGCTTGCTAGCCCGGTTGCAGGCAAACCCTGTTACCGCCAAGGAGAATCCGGATTACTGGGCCCTGCGGGCGGCTGCGAATTTTCCCTTGCCCAACGGTCAACGCGATCGCGGCATCTTCAGCGTTTATCTGCTCAACCTGGTACATATGCAGCCGGGGCAAGGCACTTTTCAGCCCGCGGGCGTCCTGCACGCCTATCTGGAAGGAGTCAACGTCGAGCTAATGGCCAACTCCGACAACGTGCTGCGCGGCGGATTGACGACCAAGCATGTCGATGTGCCTGAGCTGCTGAAAATTCTCACTTTTGAAGGAGGCGCTCCCGAGGTTTTTGGGGGCATTCAGATCAGCGGGGAAGAACGGGTTTATCGCACCCCGGCGCAGGAATTCGAGTTGAGCCGTATTGCGCTCGAACCGCGCAGCCGCTATGCGGGCGAAGCAACCTATGGTCCGAAAACACTATTGGTGATGTCCGGGCGGGGAGTGATCACGGCGGCAGGCCGGAAAACTTCGCTCAACCGGGGATCTATCGCATTTCTTCCCGCAGGCACAGAATTTGCGATGGAGACGAGGGAGGAAAATCTGCTGATCTTTCAGGCCGCGCTTCCCCTTCACGCCCGGGGGGCGGATTGACTCCCTCGACCTGATAGGAACAAGTCAATTGGCCTGCTGCAAAAAAGCTTCGACTTCAGAAGATGTAGGCAGGCTTGGCTGGGCGCCGGCCCGGGTAACAGAAATTGCCGCGGCAGCCGCTCCATAGCGGGCGGCTTCGGCAGGCGGCTTTCCCCGGGTGAGGGCAACAGCAAAGGCCGCGTTAAAACAATCCCCGGCCGCAGTCGTATCGACCGGGGTCACGGGAAATGCCGGGACCTGTTGCGCAGGGCAATCGCGGCCGGCCAGAAAGACTCCCTTCGACCCAAGCTTGATTGCCACGTTCCGTGGGCCCATGGCCAGCAGCTTGGCGGCGGCGGCGGCCGGATCCAGAGTCACCTGCCCCAGTAGAGTCTGCGCTTCGGTCTCGTTGGGGGTAAGCCAGGTAGTACGGGCAAGCAGGTTGTCCGGCAGCGGCTGAGCTGGGGCGGGATCCAGCATCAAGGGCGTTTTTGTTGCAAAAGCTATTTCGGCCAACCGGATTACCGCCTCTAAGGGAGTCTCGAGTTGGACAAGAATCATGCCTGCTGTCCGGACGGCTTCTTCATGGGCATCGATATAGGCAGGAGAAATCATGTTATTGGCGCCGGAGATCACGATGATGGAGTTCTCCCCATTGTCGGCTCGCGAGATGTGCGCGACGCCGCAGGGCCCGGCCAGCATTTGCACCGCGCCGGTATCGACGCCGGCAGCCTTTAACCCCGACAGCAATCTTTCTGTGAACAGGTCGGTGCCAAGGGCGGCGATCATCTGCACGGGCGCGTCCAGCTTGCCGATCGCCACGGCCTGATTAGCCCCTTTCCCGCCGTTGAAGACGTCGAACGTTCTACCCAGGATGGTCTCTCCGGGAGCTGGAAGGCGGTTGGCACACGCTACCAGATCGATGTTGATGCTTCCAACTACCAGCAACTTCTTTTCCACTCTGATTCCCCCCTTGGCTGCCGCGGGGCAAGGATATCGCACAAGGCAATTCCGGGGAATGAAGGATCCCGCGGGACCGTGTGTGTATTTATTTGTTCGAGCAGAGAAGAAGCCGGGATGGATTGAGAAGGTTGGAGGCGCGGGCCGGAATCGAACCAGCAATAAAAGGCTTTGCAGACCTTCCCCTGACCGTTTGGGTTCCGCGCCATTCTGAAGACTGCCTGATCGGTGTGAGGCAGCCTGTTGTGTTCTGACAGTTACTCTAGGTCGAAGGTGCTGTGGAAGACTACATCGTTGCGAAGGATTCGTCCTCGCGGGTAACCGAATTGGAGTACTGTCGGACACCACGAACCAAAAAGGACTGCGCAGATCGCTACAGATGTCCTGATGGCCGGGCCCCGAGGCAAACGACAAGATTCCTGAACAGGCTCCGAATTGTCAGCAGAAAGTTTTCTCCCCAGCCGTAGAAGCGAATAGTCTTATCCCGGATCTCATTGATATTGCTTGGAGGAACGATGGTTCTGGGAACGGACAACAGACGCAGAGACTTTCTTAAACTGGCGGCATGCGGCCTTGCCAGCCTGACGACGATGCCGGTGCGGTCACTGGGCCAGGCCCAGCGGGAGCCCATACAGCGGCCGGAGACACCGGAGCGCGCCCTGAGTTTGCTGGCAGAAGGGAATCAACGCTTCCTCGCACAAAACTTTGTCTCTTTCAAGGAGGATCTGGATATCCTCAAGGCGCACACGGCGGAGGGCCAGGAACCCTTTGCGGCGGTGCTTTCCTGCGCCGACTCCCGGGTACCGGTGGAACTGGTGTTCGACCAGAGCATTGGCCACCTTTTCGTAGTACGGGTGGCGGGCAATATCGCCACGCCGGACACCATTGCCAGCCTCGAGTATGGCGCAGCAGTTCTGGGGACAAAAGCGATTGTTGTCCTGGGACACACGAACTGCGGCGCGGTCAAAGCCACGATGGCGGGCAAGAGTGTGCCAGGACAGATCAGCACGCTGTATCAGTACATCCATCCGGCGATCGCGGGCGCGAATGGCGATCTCACGACGGTCAGCCGTCAAAATGCCAATCTGCAGGCATCTGTGTTACACGATACCTCTCCGGTTTTGAGCGAACTGGTGAAGCAAAAGAAACTGGCGATTCGTGGAGCGCTCTACGATATCAGCAGCGGCAAAGTGACGATGCTTTAACGGGTCACTTACGATCCGGCATCTTTCTTAGACATCATGCGTGAACCTGACCGGTCGGGTTCACGCATGATGTGACTGCGTTGTTTTCCCTTTTTGGAACTTTCTTTCTGTCACTGTGCTCTTTCTGGCCCCACAAAAGTTGTAGCGGTTTAGTAACCAGCCTGCTTCATATTGCGCCCGCGTCCAGACGCCGATAACGCCACCAGTTGCTTCAGGGGGGTAGAGTAAAGAAGCCCTTGCTGGCTGGCGTAATTGCTTTTAATTACTCTGTGCGCTGCAAGATACCGGGATGTGCCTGCCGATAGGCGTGCTCTGTCTGAGCGACGCGAGTCAGGTACGTTCGGAATGCGGATGAGTAACCTAAGTCGGTGCCTTGGCTGATAACTTCCGAATTGCGACGAAATGGGTATCCAACTGCACGTTGCAGCTGAGATACGATCCGCTTTGACATCAGGCAATGAACTTCCGCAAGACGAAGTTTGGGCCGGATGCCAGCTATAACTTTTGCGCCGGTTCTCCCCCGCAGCAGCTTCCGTTCCGGTAGAGCTATGTATCTGTAACTGTGTTTTGAGGAATTTTCTGTTATGGGCCGAAAGACCAGGCTGTTTTTGTCTGCCTTGCTGCTGACCACTGCGTTGTTGCCACACGCAGCCAGGGCGGCCACGGTATCTACAGCGACGACGCTCGCGGTGTCTTCGTCTACGGTGGCGTCGCAAACGCCGGTCACGCTTACTGCCACGGTGACAGCGGGGGGCGCGCCCGTGGCCAACGGCACAGTGATTTTCTGCAATGCCTCGGCGACCTATTGCGAGGATGCTGCCATTGTGGGCCGGGCGCAATTGAGCGGCGGCAGTGCGCAATTCAAGTTCATTCCCGGGATCGGGGCGCACAGCTACAAGGCGGTGTTCAGCGCTACCGCGAGCGACGCGTCCAGCACCTCATCCGCGCAAACCGTAACCGTGACCGGTCTTTATCCGACGGCGACATTGCTGACCGCGTCGGGTAATCCCGAGGGTTATACCTTGACGGCCACGGTAACCGGGAACGCCGGTCATCCTCCGGTCATGGCCGGCACGGTTTCGTTTCAGGACACGTCGGCGAACAACTTCGTTCTTGGAACCGCATCGCTGGGAACGCCAACGTATGCCCAGGGCTTCATGCAGGCAGCCAACTCGCCGATTCAGAGCGGCAATCAGCCCTCGGCTGTGGGAGTGGCGGACTTTAACGGCGACGGCAAGGTAGATGTTGCCGTCATGGACTCCTACCAGAATGCGATCACCATCCTGCTCGGCAATGGAGACGGTACCTTCACCACTGGCCAATTCATTTCCGGAGTCGGCGTCACACCCTGCATTTATTCTGATCAACCCTCGAACTGTTCCATGGCGGTGGGTGATTTCAATCACGATGGGAAGGTCGACCTGGTGGAGACGAGCGGGGGCGACAACGAAGTTATCGTTCTGCTTGGCGCGGGAGACGGCACCTTCGCTCCAGCGCCCGGCTCGCCGGTCACGGTTGGCAACTTTCCGCAGGCGGTAAGAATTGGAGATTTCAACAGCGACGGGTTTCTGGACCTGGCCGTCGCCAATGGTGCAGACAACACGGTCAGCATTATGCTGGGCAACGGGGACGGGACCTTTACGCAGGCGAATGGATCGCCTATTGCTGTCGGCAATTTTCCCTTCTTCCTCGCAGTGGCTGACTTTAACGGAGATGGAATCCCCGATGTCGCAGCCACCAATGAAGTTGACGACACGGTCAGCATCCTGCTGAGCAATGGAGACGGAACATTTACCGAGGCTAGTGGATCGCCCGTACCTTCGGGCAACTATAGTCCGGGGCCGGTGGTTGCCGCGGATTTCAACAGCGACGGAATCCCCGACCTGGCGGTCGCTAATTTTATTCCCGACACTACACCGAACCAAAGCAACGTGGTCATTCTGTTAGGCAAGGGAGACGGGACGTTTACCGCCGCCCCCGGCTCGCCAATCCTGGTGGGCCTGTATCCCTTCGCGCTGGCCACGGCGGATTTCAACCAGGACGGGAAGACGGATCTGGCGGTCGATAATTACGGCGACATCACGAACCCCTCTACGCAAACCCTGACCCTGCTGCTGGGCGACGGGCAAGGGGGCTTTACGGCATCGGGCACTCCTACGCAATTGGGAGACTCGCCCAACGATCTGGGCGCGGCTGATTTCAACGGCGACGGCGCCACGGATCTCGCCATTCCGAACCTGGCTGACTTTGACACCAGTATCTTCCTCTCTTACTTCACACAGACGGCCACCGCGAGTGTTTCCGATATTACGGTTGCGGGAACTGCGACACATTATGCGGACGCGGTTTATCTGGGCAACACCTCTTTTGCCACCAGCACGTCGAACACAGTGCCGTTGCAGGGATTGCAGGTAGCGACGACGCTGACGCTGAGCGTCAATCCTGCCCAGCAATTGATCACCATGCCGGTGACGTTTACGGCACAACTGAACGCGGTTTCGAACGAGCCTTTCTTCCAGGCCCCCACCGGAACAGTCACGTTCTACGACCAGAGTCTCAACACTACTCTTGGGACTGCGCCGATGGGAGCCAACGGCCAGGCGGTTTTCACGACGACCAGCATAGGGTACGGAACGCACAAAATCACCGCCAGCTATACCGGGGATCCGACCTTCCTGGCGAGCAACTCCAACCAGGTGAGCGTTACCATCTGCGATTTCATGATCGCTCGTGTGGGCAATAACAACACGACGATTCTGCCCGGCACAACGGTTGTTTATACGCTCAAGGTCACGCCGCAAGTCGTCGATTCGTTTTTGTACAGCGTGAGCTTTGCCGCGAGTGGGCTCCCTGATGGTGCAACCGCGACTTTCTCGCCGGTGACTCTGGCGGCGGGGGGCACAACGACCAATATCACCATGACCGTGGAGACGGCCAAGAGTGCGTCGACCGCTTTGCCGGCTTCGCCGTTTGGGCGCCTGCCGCTCGCCCTAGGGCTTCTGCTTCCACTGTTCGGAGTAAAAGCAGTGCGCCGGCGTCTGGGACAGCTTCCCCCGATTCTGTCAGTGGTTCTGCTGGCAGGGCTTAGCCTGGCTGCGGTCGCGGGGCTAAGCGGGTGTTCGGGTGCGGGCTTTTTCGCAGCTAAAAAGGTTCCCTACTCCATCACCGTCACGGCTACCGAAGGAACAGTTCAGCGTTCGACCCAGGTGCCGTTAACAATCCAGTAGGCAGGGGTGGGAGAAGGTTATGTATCGATTTTTAGCTTGGCTGATGGTTGCGACAGTGGTGGGGCTCAGCGCGCCTCACTTGCACGGACAGGTGGTGCCCACGGGGAGAGACTTCTCTCTTCCGCGTGCCGAAGTCTCGCTGGCTTACAGTACTACGGAAGCGAACGCTCCTCCGGGCCAATGTAACTGTTTTTTTACCAACGGGGCCAGCGCTGAAGGGAATTTT
>JBARKD010000594.1:0-8863 GCA_049800615.1 Acidobacteriaceae bacterium
GGAGGAAGTCCTGCCGAGCCTGGGAAGCCGGTCGGTGGTCCTTCGTCCACTCCGGCGGATACTGCCTTTCCCATAGCGGAAAGCGAAGGGCTGGCTCCGCCGCCCAAGCCAAGCCCGGTTCCTCCCAAGGAGACCCACGCCCAGGTAACGGTTCCGCTCACCTATAACGGAGAAAATCCCAAGGCTGTGCCTCCTGCCGCGGCCGCGGCAACGCCGCCGGAACAATCTCCTCCCGCGCAGACTGCTTCCGCTCCGCCATCCAATGTTGAACCAACACCTGAACCAACACCTGAACCAGCTCCTGAACCAGCTCCTGAACCAACTCACCAGGCTGGCTTCCTGCATGGCATCGGCCACTTCTTTGCCCGCATCTTTGGTAAGTAAAAGGGGGTAAGTAAAAGGCGCAAGTAAGAGGGGGAAATAGGGAGGGCATACAATCGAGTCTTAAGGTCTCTGTCTCATCTAAACCAGTAAGAATTGAAGGAGTTTTTCGTTTATGGCAATCCCTGCCACACAAATGCGCCCGGGCATGATCATCAAGCACAATAACGAGCTGCATTTGGTCTTTAGCGTCGAGCATCGGACTCCCGGGAATCTGCGCGCATTCATCCAGGCCAAGCTGCGCAGCCTGCGCACCGGGGCTATGTTCGAGCATCGGTTCCGCTCGCCTGACCCCATCGAGCGCGTCATCGTGGATGAAGTGGCCATGGACTTTCTCTACTCGGATGGAGACGACTACTACTTCATGAACACGGAGAATTATGAGCAGACTCATCTCAAAGGCTCGACTTTGGGTGATTCCATCGAGTACCTCATTCCCAATCTCCAGATCAAGGTTTCATTTTTCGATGGCGTTGCTGTGGGTATAGAGCTGCCTGGAACGGTGGAGATGACGGTAGTGGAAACAGAGCCTGGTCTCAAGTCGGCGACCGCTTCCTCCGTCACCAAGCCAGCCAAGCTGGAAACCGGCCTGGTTGTGCAAGTTCCCCCCTTCATTAATGAAGGAGAAAAAATTCGCGTCGACACTGCCGAAGGCGCCTATCTCTCTCGCGCATAAATGACTGAACACATTATGGTCCGCTATTACATCGTCAAAGGTCGCGTTCAGGGCGTTGGCTTCCGCTGGTTTGTCCACCGTGAAGCAGGCGCTCTGGGCTTAAAAGGTTGGGTTCGTAATACAGACGTCGGCGAGGTCGAGGTCTTGGCCTCGGGCGCCGACGATAAGCTGGCCGAACTGCGGTCCGCGCTGGAACGCGGCTCCCGGGGTAGCCGTGTGGATGCAATACAGGAGAACGAAATGGATGAAGCTATGGCGGCAGGTCTCGAATCGTTCCAGATCGAAGGAGCCTGGTAGTACGCATGCCCGAGCCAATCAACTGTGAGCCGTTGAAATCGCTGATTCGAACAATTCCTAATTTTCCCAAACCGGGCATTCTGTTCTACGACATCACCACCCTGCTCAAGGACAAGCAAGGGTATGCCACCCTGGTGGACGCATTGGCGGCCCACTATATTGGCGCGCAACATGTCGACCTGGTGCTAGGCATCGAGGCGCGAGGATTTATCTTCGGGCCTGCCCTGGCCTATCGGCTGAACGCCGGTTTCGTGCCGGTGCGCAAGCCGGGAAAGTTGCCGGCCGAAACCGCGCGCGTCACCTATGACCTGGAATACGGAACCGACGCACTGGAAATTCATCTCGATGCGATCGAGCCGGGTCAGAATATCCTCATTGTTGACGATCTGCTCGCTACGGGAGGGACCATGGAAGCCACGGTCAAGCTGGTTCGCCGCCTGGGAGCAAGAATCGTCGGACTGGCTTTCGCGATCGAGTTGGATTTCCTTCGCGGGCGGGATCGGTTCAAGGAATACGACGTGTTCAGCCTGCTGCACTACAGTGAGTAGGTTACGGGGCTGCTCGACGTCTGCTGAGCAGATGAAGGATCAGCGCCGCAGCGGCAAGGATGAGCACGAAACGCAGGAAGAAGGCGGCGATGTGAAACAGCAAAAAGCCGCCAACCCAGAGCAATATCAGGATAATCGCAAGAGCCAGCCACATAATCTTTGCGGAGAGTATCTCAACATGAAGAGTAACGCGTGACCATGATCCTACGGACACTGATAGCTGTGTGTTTTCTGTGGACTTCGCTCGTGCTTGCCGCCGCTCCCCAGCAGGCGACCACGGCTCTTACTCACGTAAGGGTGATCGATGGGGCGGGCGGCCCGCCATTGGAGGATGCGACGCTGGTGATCCGGGGCAATCGCGTACTCTCGGTTCGATCCGGGTCGGGAGCAATTCCTCCAATTCCTCCAATTCCTCGTGGAGCACGGGTTCTCGACCTGCATGGCGACACCGTCATCCCCGGCCTCATCAATGCCCACGGTCACCTTGGTTTGATTGTCGACGGCCAGAATTCCGCAACAGGCTACACTGCCGAAAATGTGCTCGCGGAACTGCGCCAGTATGAGAGCTACGGAGTGACCACGATGTTGTCGCTGGGGCTGAATCGGGATTTGCTGTACTCGATTCGCGAACAGCAACATCAGGGCAAGCTGGATGGTGCGACCGTTCTCACCGCCGACCGCGGCTTTGGTGTGCCGGATGCGGCTCCCGGGCTGCCCGCCGCCCCCGATCAGATTTATCGCCCGGCAAACCCTGAGGAAGCGCGAGCCGAGGTGGACGCGATGGCCAAACGTCACGCGGACATCGTCAAGGTGTG
Organism: Acidobacteriaceae bacterium; assembly: GCA_049800615.1. Lineage (GTDB taxonomy): Bacteria > Acidobacteriota > Terriglobia > Terriglobales > Acidobacteriaceae > PALSA-350. The sequence goes on from JBARKD010000594.1 coordinate 2,718, forward strand.
GGTCGACAACGTCGGCGGGACCAAACCCGCCATGTCTCCCGAGATCTATCGCGCGGTGATTGACGAGGCGCATAAACACCATCTGCATGTGGCGGCCCATATCTATTATCTGGCCGACGCCAAGTCGCTGGTGAACGACGGCGTGGACGTGCTGGCTCACAGTGTTCGAGATCGGCCCGTCGATCAGGAGCTGATCGACGCCATGAAGCGTCACGGCGTGCGTTACATTCCAACCTTCACGGTGGACGAATCGTTTTACATCTACGCCGAGCATCCCGGCTTCATGCAGCTTGATTTCTTCAAGGATGCTCTCCCGTCAGTAGTTTTGGCGATGTTGGGCAGCGATAGCTATGCGCAAAAGATAAACCAGGACCCCAAAACTGCGCAGCACAAGGCCGACTTTGCCATGGACGGGCAGAACATGAAGACGCTCTACGATGCCGGCATTCACATTGGTTTTGGGACCGACTCAGGTGCATATGCAACCCGCATTCCTGGTTTTTCTGAGCACCGCGAGCTGGAAGATATGGTCCATGCGGGGCTGACGCCGATGCAGGCGCTGGTTTGTGCCACAAGCGGCAACGCCGCCTTGCTGGGTATCCAAGCCAGGCGCGGAACTCTGCGGCCAGGGAAGCGTGCGGACATGGTCGTGCTTGCCGCCAATCCACTCGATGACATCACCAACACGCGCTCGATCGTGACCATCTTCCATGACGGCCGTGAGGTCCGGCCGCGCGTTCCGGTGGTGATGGCGAAGTAGAAGGCTGATCCGGATTACACAGGAAGCTGTTGCCCGGTTCAGAAAGCGGCAGATCTTTAGCTGGGCTCGGACAGCTGAGTCCCTAATGAACAAGCAACGGGTCGGATAAAACGCTGAACCGTCTCAACGCTTAGCCCGGCCGGCCATCGGACCCGCGTCGCGCACCTCAAGCGGCGCGTCAAACTTGGCGAAATTCTTCTCGAATTTCTCTGCGAGGAGAAGCGCCTGTTGGTCGTAAGCCGCGCGATCCTGCCATGCATTGCGAGGATTCAGCAACTCCGGCGGGACGTCCGGACAGGTGAGCGGGATACTCAATCCGAACGCCGGCTCAGTCGCATATTCGACCTGACTCAAGCGGCCGTCCAATGCCGCGATGACCATCGCCCGAGTGTATTTCAGGCTCATACGCTGACCCGTACCAAACGCGCCGCCCGTCCAGCCGGTGTTCACGAGCCAGCACTGCGCGTTGTGCAGTTGCAACCGCTCGCCCAGCATCTTCGCATAGACGGCAGGGGCCAGTGGGATGAAGGGCGAGGCAAAGCAGGTGGAGAATTCGGGCACGGGTTCGCTGCCCAATCCGGCCTCGGTGCCGGCTAATTTGGCGGTATACCCGGAGAGAAAGTGATACATGGCCTGGGCAGGACTGAGTCGAGCGATCGGAGGCAGCACACCGAAGGCATCCGCGGCCAGAAACACCACATGCCTGGGATGTCCCCCAACGCCGGGAATGACCGCATTGGCAATGTATTCCACGGGGTACGCGGCCCGGGTGTTCTCGGTGTAGCGGATGTCGCTATAGTCGGGCGCGCCGGTCCGGCTGTCGAGGACTACGTTCTCGAGCACCGCGCCGAAGCGGATTGCATGGTAGATCTGGGGCTCCTTCTCCTCCGAGAGATCGACGCACTTGGCATAGCACCCGCCTTCGATGTTGAAGATGCCGCTATTGCTCCATCCATGCTCGTCGTCGCCAATCAGCCGGCGGCGTGGATCGGCGGACAGCGTAGTTTTTCCGGTTCCCGAAAGGCCGAAGAACAACGCCGTATCTCCCCCTTCTCCCAGATTGGCCGAGCAATGCATGGGGAGGACGTCGCGCGCGGGCATGAGAAAATTCATCACTCCAAAGATCGACTTCTTCATCTCCCCGGCATACTTCGTGCCTCCGATGAGGATGATGCGCCGGGTGAAATCCGTAATGATGAATGTGCTCGAATGGGTACCGTCGCGCTCCGGCACCGCCTCGAACTCGGGGGCGGCGATCACCGTAAATTCCGTCTTATGGCTACCCGGATTGTCCACCGGCAGACGAACGAATAACTGCTTCACGAACAAAGCATGCCAGGCATACTCCGCGATCACCTGAACAGGAAGCCGGTAGCGCTCTTCCGCACCGGCAAACAAATCGAGCACGTAGAGATCGCGCTCCCGCATGTGCGCTGCGACCCGCTGAAGAAGAGCCTCGAATTTCGCCGGGTCGAAAGGTTGGTTCACCTTCCCCCAGTCCACGCTATCCGAAGTGATGCTGTCCCGGACGATGAATTTATCCCGGGGCGAACGTCCGGTTCGGGCTCCGGTGAACGCCACCAGCGCCCCATTCTCTGCCAGGCGGCCCTCCCCGCGGGCGATCGCTGCTTCTACCAGTTGGGGAGTGGAAAGATTGCGGTGGACATGCGCACCTTCCACCAACTTCCCCGTCATAGCGCTTGCCTTGACTGAATCCACTCCAGGCTCCTGCCTGGGGGCGCGCCCCAGGGTATGCCCGAGTTTAGCCGAGCGCAAGGAAGGGGGCAACGCTTTTAGGGCGCCAAGCTTCTGAGTAACGCAACCGCTGTACCCAAGGAAGGGGTTAAGATATCGGGGCCCGAACGATCGGCCCCAGGGATACGCGATGCGGGCCGGGCCAACCTGTTCTTATGCGGGGTGTTACAAGCGGGCGGGGCTTCGGTCCGCGGGCTTGTTATGACTGGGGCATGACCGGCAATTCCGGCAAAAGCGAGGAATGCTGTGCTTCCTGCATGACCGCGTCGCCCTGATCGAGAACCTCGGCAACGCTCATGGTGTACATTTCACGCCCGTTGTCGTAACCATTCTCGACCGCCTGTTTAAGGTAGCGGCCCGCGATCTGGGCAGCCAGGCGATCGGTGATCACATGGCCAGAGCGTTTTTTTTGCTCCACCCAAGCGTCGGCCGGCATCGCAATCCATACTGGCCGGCCGTTCACCTCAAACCGGATGTCGACAGCGTCGGCGTGGCGGGTAGCGATGGCGACGATATTGGCGGTCCACCGGCAATGCAGATTCTCACCAGTCCAACGATCGGCTACATGAAAGTCTTCATACATGATCAATACCAGCCTAGAGCATTTTTTGACTCGCTGCCCGTTCCCAATCCGGGAGTCAAAAATAAATTTGAAAAAAATTGAAAAGAAGGATAGATTCCCCCCTTATCCGCGTCCAATTAGGCGACACTAGAACGATATTTTATTGGGTTCCACCAAAGCATTTTTTATTGAATTGAGGAGCAACAAGCAAAGTGGTCCACAATCCGGAGACAATACACAAATTCGAACAATCCCTCCGTGGTCAGGAAAAGCAGCTCGAGCAGTCCATGCTTTCGGCGGTGGAGCAGGGCCGCGAAGTAGCTGCAGATAGCGCCTTGGATGCTGCCGATCAGGCCGTGCAGTCTTACCAGAAAGAGATGCTGTTCAGCCAGGGGACCAGCGGGCACGAGCAGCTTGCCTTGGTGCGTATGGCACTGAAGCGGCTCGACGATGGCACCTATGGAGAATGCATACATTGTGGCAAGACCATCGGTCTGAAGCGTCTGGAGGCTCTTCCCTGGACTCCCTACTGCATAGACTGCCGGGAGAAAATCGAGAACGGCGAGATTGAAGATCCCGTCGCGGCGGCTTAGGCCTGTGCATGGTTTGACCCGCAAACTTAGGCGCTGCTAAACTTTGGGAGCCACGTAGATTTTTGTACCCGCCCGGGAATGGCTTCTGAAGGCAATTAGTGGACACACAGACTCGTCACTCGCTTAAGCAAGACCGTTTGGTCGAAGCAACCAGGACCAGCGTCGGATGGTTTCAGGATCACCGTTCGAGGGTGATCCAAGCGGCTATTGTAGCGGCCGTGTTGATGGGGCTCGTGATCGCCGCGCTGGTGTTTTACAACCAGCGCTCGGCGGCGGCCGACCTCGCCTTCGGCGAGGCCATGGACACCTACAGCACACCCTTGGCTCAGCCCGGTCAGCCGCCCGTGCCCGGGGAGAAAACCTTCCCGACTGCGGCGGCCCGCGCCAAGTTGGCCAACCAGCAATTTGTGCAGATTGCCGGGAAGTATAGCTTGTTGGGGGCGGGGAAGACCGCCCGTTATTTTGCTGGGTTGACATCGGTGGACTTGGGCCAGACCGGACAGGCCGAAACCTATCTCAAGCAGGTTGCGGATGGGCATGATGCCGCGCTGGCCTCACTGGCCAAGCTGGCGTTGGCTAATTTGTATCAACAGTTGAATCGCAACAGCGAAGCTGTTGTGTTGTACAACGAGCTGATTGCCAAGCCCACCAACACGGTACCGGCCGACGCGGCTCGCCTGCAACTGGCGGCTTTGTACGAAACGACGAATCCCTCGGAAGCTAAGAAAATCTACGCACAGCTTAAGGGATCGAAAAGCTCCGCCGGGCAAATCGCCACGCAAAAGCTCCAGCAAAAATAGACGGGACGCTGCAACGACTGTCGACGTCTGAATCCCCGCCAGGGATCCGGATAGCTGCGCATTGAATAAACTGAGCCACGGCGCTCTCGAAAGAGAGCCGTTACGTTAGTGAGCAGCAGCTCCCGGCAGCTGTATCGCGTCGGTTTGGAACTTGCGGTATTGGTCGAAGCGAATATCGATGTCGGCCCGGAAACCGGCAACCAAAAGCGCCCGCGCCTGCAGATGCAGCGTAAACGCCGTAGGCAGCCATGCCTCATTGCGAATCAGCGCCTGGTCGAAAACTACGTTGCTGCCTTTGGCGACGGAGGCCAATAACCCGAACCCCACATGGTAATTTTCATCCAGGGTCGCGCTCATCCGTGAGACCTCATGATCCGCCTCGTCGATCCAGATCGTGCCGCTGACCTTTTTGAGCGCGTCTTCGTCCCGACCATGAGCTTTTGCGTGTTCGTCGCCGGCGAAGTCGAACGCGATCGTGTCCCGCCCGTTCAGCTGTACCCGGCGCGGTTTGGAAAAACTCACAATTTGCAGTAGTCGAGTGACAGTGATCTCTCCCTTGTCGGGATCCTTGTAATCCGGCCGTGAGATCTTGATCACTTCTTTATTCACCCGGTCTTGTTCTTTGCGCGCCTGCTCCGGCGTCAGATCTTTGCCGTCTTTGCGAGTCAGCTTCTGCACCTCGTGGCCTTTGACAAAGAAGACCTCATGTTCCTCGGTCTCTACCTTTCTTGTGTTCCCCTTGCTGTCCAGTTGCCGGGTGGTCTCAACCGAGCGGAAGGTGTAATTCTCCCGTATCTCGTCCAAATGTTTCTGCCTTGCCTCAACCTCGTGCAAGAGGGTAGCCGCATCGGGCAAGGGACGTGGTTCATCGGAGGAAAAGGATGGCATGGATATCAGCGACCCCAGCAAAGAAAGGGTCGCCAGCCGGTGTACAAAAGAAGACATCTTCCCTCCTGAGGCCCATCTTAGCGTAGGCTGTTACCACCGAAATTGCGGATTGCCAGGCGGAGTGGATAGAGAAAATTGTCGCCTGCGCCTCGATCGAGACGCTCCAGTTCTGCGAACAGATGCTATATCTAAAAATGCCAATCGACCGTCAGTCCGTTTTTCGGCGGGTTGGAAAGGAAATCGAAAGATGGTGAATTTGCTCTTGAAGTGGGTGCTGAGCGCTTTGGCACTCCTGGCAGTGACCTACATCGTGCCTGGGTTTCGGGTGGTGAGCCTGCCCTCAGCGCTGGTAGCCGTCGTCGTGATCGGCTTTCTGAATATGACGTTAGGGCTGGTGTTGAAGGTGGTGACCTTTCCCTTCGCTATTCTCACTTTGGGATTAATTTACTTAGTGATCAACGCGCTGATGCTCATGCTGGCCAGCAAGATTACTCCGGGCCTGCAGATCGCAAGCTTTGGCGCCGCATTTATTGGCGCCCTGGCGTTGGCCGTGGTTCACATGATCATCGAAGCCGTGCTCTAGCTAAGCTAAGCAAGAGGACCGCCTCTGGCGCGGAGTCGAAGGACTTCGGCGATTTTCATATTGCCAATACTGTGTGGAGTTTTTTGGACTACAGAAGGCCCGGATTTCCATGGCTCACGCACACTCTAAAGCCCGTACCCTTCAAAAACCCCATCTGTGTGACGCACTACACTAGGGTCCTGAGTTAGAAGTTTGCAGCAAATAC
>JBARKD010000595.1:0-2714 GCA_049800615.1 Acidobacteriaceae bacterium
GTCGTCTCGACCGGAGTGGAGAGACCCGCGGTTCTTCTCCCGCGGTTCTTCTATAGTCCCGCCTGATACCCCTAAATCGGTTATGGGGGGGGTGAAAAGATTTGGCCACCTTGTACCAGCTAAAAGACTTGGCTCCTGAACAGTCGGTGCAGAAGTGCCCGTTTGCACTCTTTACGCACCACGGAACCGCCACTCTCTTTGACAACTTAATCAAAGAGAAGCTTGAAATGCGAAAGAGTGGGGCAGCGTTCCCATTTCAGAGCTGAGCTACGACCATCCTGAAACTTTTCTCACCCGAGTGCACCGTTAGAAAGCCGAACAACGCGCCCCTGGTGTAGCCGGAACAAAATCTGGATGTGCAATCGATACAGTGACTTAACTTGCCACGGAGTGGAGCGGCGAATGCCTGCCTCGGTGGCTTGCGAGCCGGCGGGATAGGAACACGGCAAAAGGGTAGGGATCAACCCTATAATTTGGGAGCTTTTACCAAGGTCGTTTCGAAGGGGTTGGACTTGCCTTTGCTTCGTGAAACGCCTGGGACTCCCGAATCACTATCCTGTCAACCGCAGGAAAACCATCAACCACCAAGCACTCGAGGTATCTATGTCAAGCAAAAATCTATCCCGCGTCTCCTTTCCCAGGAGCGAGCGCAAGAGTCATCCAGGGGCGACGATCGTCGGCAAAACCAGCCCTGAAAACAACATCAGCGTTTCGGTGATTGTAAAACGCAAGAACACTCTGGATCTGAAAGCTCTGAGCGGCCGGCATCTTAGCCAGGAGGAATTTACACAGAACTACGGCGCCGATCCGGCAAGTTTTAACCATCTCCGCGAGTTTGCCCACAAGCACGGCCTCACGGTGGACGAAGGCGCATCCAGCCTCGCGCGCCGCACCATGGTTTTGCGCGGCCCCGCCTCTAAGATCGAGACCGCCTTTGGCGTCGAGCTCAACGACTATCAGAAGGAAGGAAGCAAGTTTCACAGCTACGCCGGAACAATTTCCATGCTCCAGCAGTATGCCGAACCCGTTGAGGCTGTGCTTGGTCTCGATAATCATCCCATTGCCATGCCGCACAACCGGCGTCTGGACAACAAAAAAAAACGTAAGGCGAACACCGCGTCCTTCAATCCGCCGGCCATCGCTGAACTTTATGGCTTCCCGCCTGAACTCAAAGGGCAAGGTCAGACGATTGGTATTCTCGAGCTCGGCGGCGGTTACAACGCGAGCGACTTGTCCAGCTACTTTGGCTCGCTGAACATTCCCGAGCCGGTCGTTACCGCGGTCTCGGTCGATGGTGCGACGAATTCCCCTAACCGTTCTGACGCTGACGGGGAGGTCGCGCTCGACATTGAAGTTGCCGGCTCCATCGCTCCTGAAGCGAATATCGCCGTCTACTTCGCCCCCAATACCTCCCAGGGCTTCCAGGATGCTCTGACGACGGCACTTCACGACACTGCCAATGGCCCGCCTTCGGTTGTCTCCATCAGCTGGGGCAGCGCCGAGTCGAACTGGACGGAGCAGACCATGACCGCGTTTGATGAAGCCTGTCAGTCCGCGGCCGCGCTGGGGATCACCATCACCGTCGCCTCCGGAGACAGCGGCTCCAGTGACGGCGGGGATGGCAACAATGTCGACTTCCCCGCCTCCAGCCCTCATGTGCTGGGCTGCGGCGGTACTGAATTGGTCGCAGCTAACGGCGCAATCCAGCAGGAAGTCGTCTGGAACGATCAGCCGCAGGGCGGAGCGACCGGCGGAGGCGTCAGCAACGTCTTCGGCCTTCCGGCTTGGCAGGACAATGCTAAGGTGCCCAAGTCGTCCACGGACACCGGCGGACGCGGGGTGCCCGATGTCTCAGGCGACGCTTCGCCTGAGACCGGTTACAACGTTTTCTTTGATGGGCAGTCCCAGGTGATTGGCGGGACCAGCGCGGTCGCTCCGCTCTGGGCTGCACTCATCGCCTTGCTCAATCAGCAGCGCGGCAGCAATATCGGCTTCGCCAATCCCACGCTGTACGAAAACGCCGAGAACGGCTTCCATGACATAACTGAAGGCAATAACGGCGCCTATGAGGCGGAACCAGGCTGGGATCCCTGCACTGGACTGGGCTCGCCTGATGGAGACCAGTTGTCGCAGATCTTCCCGGCGGCGCAATCCGTAACCGTACCCGCTTCACATCCAGGAAAGCCGATGTAGGGGGCGAATCACTAGCAGATTGACTGACACAAATCCGGAGACCCAGGTCTCGATTCTCGAGACCTGGGTTCTCCGGGCTTTATCGCACGCCTCGTGCCCGAAGGCGATCGCCTCGTCGCTCGCTACCGTCCATCACTCGCCACCGTCCATCAGCTACCGTCCATCAATAGATAAGCCGTACTGTTCCCGTCGCTCTCGCGCCCATCCGCGTCGCTTCTTGAAATCTCAGGCGAGCCGGGCCGGCGCAGGCGTTCGCCGTCCTCTGTCCGGCAATACCGTGTGAAAATTAAAGCCCCGGTACTCTTTCGTAACTATAGTTGTACTCGGTATCGATGCCATCGAGGCGCAGCAACAACGGTTGCTCAAAAGACTCCCTGCTCATTTTTCAGCCTCGCTGCCATTCCTCACATTTGGATCGACAGCGTCACATGCTCCCGGCGTCGCAGTCTTCCCATTTCGGGTCCAGTCGTTTCCCATTTTGAATCTGCCCAGTCCCTTTTTGCAAACAGAGTAAACAGATC
>JBARKD010000596.1:0-3686 GCA_049800615.1 Acidobacteriaceae bacterium
CAAGCACCCGGATACGGGCCCTCCGAACTTTTTCTCTCCGATCTGTCAGGACTTTCGCCTTCGGGTAAACGATTTCTCAGAGACCGTCAAAAGACGGCGGTGCCCCGCTGCCGAGATGGTATATCCCATGCGATCCAAGACTGTCAACAGTGGGCGCAATCTTGTTTCGTTGTTATTGAAGCTTGTTTTACACAGGCTCCCGCAGGGCCGGCCCGGCTTGTAATGGGCACTCAACAGGCCGGCGCTTTGCGCGAGGGATTCGGCTTTCGCTTAGCAAGCAAAGCTTGTGGTGCGACAAATAAGACTACTCATTCCGCGCACCCCGGATTTCCCCATCAGACGCGACCACGAATACGCCTGTCCGCTAAAGAAGGGCACATGAAACTCGCCCACGCTACCAACCTAATAGGAATCCGGGGCGTGGAATTTTCGACGGGGGCAAAACTTTTTCCAGCACATCGGTGTGTGTTACAACCAAAGCCTATGATTCGATCCGTTCGGGTGGGGTTTGTCGGAGCACGGTTTGCAGCCAGGTTTCATTGGGAAGGCCTGCGCCGCGTTCACAGTGTGCCGGTTGAGATCGTTGGCCTAACCTCAAAGACGCCAGAGGCACGAGATGCATTTGCCCGCGAGGCAGGAATTCGGGCATTCGATACGTTTGCAGATCTTTGCGCGGCCGTCGACGTGGTCGATCTTTGCACGCCCCCCTCCTCACATGAAGAGCTAGCCGTGCAGGCTCTTCAGTTGGGCAAGCACGTCATCATCGAGAAGCCCCTGACCGGCTACTACGGCGCGAGCACATTTCCGAAGGAGAAGATGCTGGGGGAAGCCACGGCCAGCTGCGCGCGCATGCTCGCGGCGGCGAAAGCCAGCGGCAAGCGGGTCTGCTACGCGGAAAACTGGGTTTACGCTCCAGCCATTCAAAAGGAGAGAGACATTCTCGAGAAAAGCGGCGGCCAGATCCTGCGCATCCTTGGGGAGCAGTCCCACGGAGGGTCGCACTCTCCTTACTATGGCCAGTGGAAATTCTCGGGCGGCGGATCGTTGGTGGGAAAGGGATGCCATCCCGTCAGCGCCGCGCTCTACCTAAAACGGGTAGAGGGAGAGGCTCGCAACGGCGCTCCCATTCGACCGGCCACGGTAAGCTGCCGCACCCATGAAATTACCCGCCTGACGAATTTCCGGGACGAGGGCTTTCTGCGCACCAAATATGAAGATATCGAAGATTCCGCGCAGATCCACATTACCTTCTCGGATGGAACCATCGCCGACATCTTCTCTTCCGAGCTGGTCATGGGCGGCGTTTATAACTGGATGGAAGTTTTTTGTAACAACCATCGCACGCGATGCAACATGAACCCGACCAACGCACTCGAGACGTTTAATCCGCGGGAGGACATATTCAAAGACATTTATGTCGTGGAGAAGATCAGCACCAAGCAGGGCTGGAACTTCCCTTCCCCGGACGAGGGCTGGCAACACGGGTACCCGCAGGAATTCCAGGACTTTATGGAGAGCATTTACCATGAGCGCGAGCCGCTGTCCGGACTGGAACTGGCAAGGGATACGATTGCGACCCTCTATAGCGGATATCTGTCGGTGGAACGGAAGGGGGCCGAGGTGGCCGTGCCTGGGTAGGGGGTGAGGGGCGGCTATAACAGGCTGCGGAAAAACAACGCAGCGGCTCGACAAGCCTACCAGGCGTAGCCACTTGTCTAGGCAGGGATACATTATCTAGCGCCTCGCTCTTTGCTTCGGCGCGTTTTTCCGCAGCCTGTAAAGCCGCTCGCCTCTACGTAAGGGCTGGGCTTTTTGCATTTATGATCGAGAACGACCGGGCTGGCAGGTTCCACTGAGCCAAGCCAGTCAGGAGGATCTGCCCCCCATGCGACCCGATATCGTCCCCGGCGCATCTTTCCCCGACTACGAACTCACGGATCACGAAGCCAAGCGGCGGAAGCTTTCCGAACTGCAGGGCCCGGATCCCCTGATTCTGGTGCTCGGCCGCGGAGGTTTTTGTCCCAAGGATCGCCGCCAGGCGGAACTGCTGCTGGAACTGCATCATGAGATGGAAGTAGGCTATTGCCGGCTGGTGACGATCAGCACCGACAACCTTGCTCAAACCAATGAATACCGCACGGGGGTGGGTGCTCACTGGCCGTTTCTTTCCGATGCAGGACGGATGTTGCAAAAGGACCTGGATATCGCCGAATACACCGATCCGGGGCACGACCCGATGATTCCGCACGTCATCGTTCTAGAACCGGGGCTCATTGTCTACAAAATCTACAATGGGTACTGGTACTTCGGGCGGCCGACGATGGAAGAACTGCGCCAGGATCTGCGCACGATCAGTCGCAAGTGCCGCCCGGATTGGGATATCACCACACCGGAGATGAAGGCGGCCTGGAAAGAAGGCCGGAAAGAACGCTTTTATCCTTACGGCAAGACCTACGCGCAAGTGTTCGCGAAAGGCGACTAGCCGGGGGCGCGCCCAGCGAATGCGGAGGATTTCAGGTGCGGTTCCGGTCTGCTCTCGTTTGCGGTCTGTTGTGTACGCTGTTTCTGTTCCCCCGTACCGCTCAAAGCCAATCCTCACTCCCGACAGAGCCGCCGTCTACGATTCGGGTGTCGTCTCAGTTGGTTCTGCTCGATGCGTTGGTAGAAAGTAACAAAACAGGCAAGTTCATCGATAACCTGCAGCGCACGGACTTTCGTCTGTCGGAGGACGGCGTTCCGCAAACGATTACTTACTTCAGCCAGGACAGGCTGCCTCTTTCCGTAACCTTCCTCTTCGACCTGACGGACACGGTTCGCTCTGCATTGAAGCCACTGGCCGATGGTGCGCAGGAGATCCTGGGCCACTTGAAGCCCGAGGATGAGGTAGCCGTCATGGTGTTCTCTTCCCATACGGAACTGCTGGAAAACTTCACCCGGGACCGCGGGAAGGCCGCCGCGGCCATCGTGAAAGCTTCCAGTATGCAGAGCAAAGACGGGACCTTTATCCACGAGTGCATGTACGAAGCAGTCAAGCAGGCCATGAGCTCCAACACGCCGGGGAGCCGGCGCGTCCTGGTGTGGCTAACGGACGGCACGGCAAATTTTGAGAACTCGATGACCCAGAAGACGATTGGCAAGGAGGCGCCAGCGCACTTGCACAGCAAAGAGGAAGCAACGGCGGAATTGCTCCGCTCTGGCGTAGTCGTCTCCGGTTTAATCGATCGCACCGCGGCAACGGACCTCAGCGTCATAGCCGGGAACGTTAATCCTTTTGCGATGCTCGTCGGTGCACGAACGGGCGATATCCGCAAATACGCGGAGTTGACGGGAGGGCCGGTGCTGGACACCAGCAAAAAGGAAATTGCCGATCGCCTGGCCGCATTAATCGATCAAATACGCCTGCGTTACACGCTGGGATACAAACCGTCGGCCGCGAAAGCGGAAGGAACGCTGTGCAAACTTCAGTTACGCCTTGACCTCGCGGTATTGAGGGCTCGTCCAGATCTCCGCAAGGCCAAGGTGCGTACCCGGGAAGGCTACTACCGGTAAGTTTGTTGTAGAACCAGCCGTTTTCGTCGCCGGGAGGGAAACTGCAGATCCCTTGTATCTAGAGAGAGGCGACATTTTTTAAGAGAATGTCGTTAGGCGAGGGTGGATAGCCGTCCGCCCTCGCCGCGGTGAGCGTC
>JBARKD010000597.1:0-5290 GCA_049800615.1 Acidobacteriaceae bacterium
ATCCAATGTAGATCAGAACAACCGCATGGAAGACGTGAAATTTATTGATGCGGTGGGTTTGAGCCCAGAACGTCCCCCAGTCAAAGCTCTGCCAGTGCCGGTACTGCAGGTAAAGCAGGGCGGCCAGAATGAAGAACACCACTACACTGGCCACAATGCGCTTTTTGTCCATGAAAGGGGAGATACTTGCGCCGCGACCCTCGCAAGACGAAGTGGAAACGGCCCTCCCAAGGTAAATGAGTGTGGCAGGAGGGTCAAACCGTGGCGTAACCGGGGACTTGCCAGGAATCACCCTCAATGATTCACTGGCCTTCGAGACTAGTTCAAATTGCCAGGTGCAGCGGGGGTGGTGGCTTTCGCTTGGGCTTGCGAGTTCGACTGATTCGACTTTGGCGAGGCAGCGTGGGTTGCGGTTGACTTGTTCGCCGCATTCTTTTGAGGCGTGACCTTAACGGGGGGCTGGGAGGAAGCCTTGGCGGCCAGTTTCTTCTTGTTGAAGTCGCGCACGATACGCGCAACGTAAGCCTTGGTTTCGTAGTAAGGAGGCACGCCGCCGTACTGCTCCACGCGCTCCGGTCCTGCATTGTAGGCGGCCAGGGCCTTGATCAAATCGAAGTCATAGCGCTCCAGCAATTCGCGTAGATAGCGCGTGCCACCTTCGATATTCGACTGCGGATCAAAAGCATTTCGCACTCCCAGGGCGGAAGCGGTCTGAGGCATCAACTGCATCAATCCTTGCGCGCCCTTAGGGGAAACCGCCCGCACATTGAAGCCGCTTTCGGCGCGGATCACGCTGTTCACCAGATCCGGATCCAGGCGGTAGGTTCCGCTTGCTGCCGCGACTACCTGATTTAGATCTTCATGGTTCAGGACTGTATGGTTCAGGACTGTCGGACTGGCGCTCGCGGGATTTTGACGCGCCGGATTTCCAACGATGTCGATCGAAGTCTGCATCTTCAAATTCAACACGGGCTCAGCGGGGACGGCTTCGAAATGATCAATCTCAGCCGTCGGAACATCCACGAAACTTGATCCGTCGCCGGTCACATAGAGGCGTGTCATTGTTCCGATCACTTGCCGGCGCTCATGAAGGATCGAAAATCCGTTGCGCAGCACTGCGGAATCGGCTGCCGGGCAGGGGCGCGCGGTCATCGCAACCAGAGTTACGAGCACGGCCCATGCAGCGAACTGGATCGTTTTCTTCATGACACGTGGGGCTGATTTTCCCCAGTGATTTCCATCCGCGAACAACTAGCCCCCAACCACTTCCGCGACGGCGGCGGCGACGCCACATTGATCGTTGCCCAGGGTCACGCTCCAGCCGCGCCCCCGCAACTCCTCGCAGGCATTCCCCATGATAACCGGATGGCCGGCAAACTCAAGCATTTCCACATCATTGTGATTGTCACCGATGGCCATGACCTCTTCGGGGCGGTATCCGCGATGCGCGGCCCAGCGTTTGAGAGCATGCCCTTTGGAACACCCTGCGTTCAGCACATCGATCATGGAAAGATCCCGTTTGGGATATTCGGTGCGAAGAATAGTAATGCGGTTGCCGAAGCCGCCGGCGTGGAGCGAAGCCAGAGCCTCGGTCATGCGGGCCATCGATCCGCAAAACATGACCTGCACAGGATCACTTACCAGCGCCTTCTCAATTGGAACCACAATTTCTATGTAGGCCATATTCTTCTCAAGCCACCGCTGGATGCTCGCGTTCAAGTCATCCAGGTGTTCGAGCACGATTGCGCCTTTCGAGTTTTTATCAAACTGGAGGACGGTGTGTCCCCGAAAGTTCTGCATCGAACGGCATAACTGGAGACAAACTTCGCGCGGCATCAGGTCGCGATGGAAAGTCTCGCCGGCCAGCGACCGGGTCACAGCTCCATTTGAGCTGATGAGCCAGAAATCAAATCCCAGCTGCTTTGCGATCGGCAGGGCGAAAGCATGACGCCGCCCCGTCACCAATACAACTTCGATCCCCGCGGCATGGGCCCGCCGCATTGCTGTGAGATCAGCCTCGGAGATCTGAAATTGTGGGTTGAGCAGGGTGCCATCGATATCAGAGGCCAACAGACGGATCGAACCGGGCTTCGTGCTTCGACTTTCAGGCTTCGGCAAGGGCTGGCTTTCCACGTCAGGCGCGCTTCTGCCAATCAGTTCGGTATTTCTCACTCCTGTATTGTGACACGAGTGACGACCGGCGGGCTGATGCCGTTTCCCGACTGAGTTACTGAAAGCCCAATCCTCAACCCGCATGTTATATTCCCCTGCGCATGGGTCCACTTTTCTTCTTCTTCATTTCGTGGTGGAAATTAGTGCTGATGGCGGTCGCGATTGTGCATTTCATTCGCCGGCGGCCTGATACGTATTGGATCTTTGTCATCCTGTTTCTGGGATGGATTGGAGCGCTGGTTTACATCGTGGTGGAAGTGATTCCTGACGCGGGCCTGCTCCGCACATCCTTTCAGGTTTTTCCCCGCCGCCGCCGTATTCGCGAACTGGAACGCGCCATCCTCGACAATCCTTCCGCGGGTAACTATGAAGAGCTTGGCCTGCTCTATCTCGACGATGGTGACTTTTCCCGCGCCCGCGCCTGTTATGACAAAGCTATCTCATCCCGTACGGATTCCATTGATCCGTTTTACAGGCGGGGCGTCGCTGAGGTTGAGTTAGGGGATTTCGCGGCTGCGGTTCCTGACCTGGAGCGAGTAGTGGACGCCGATCCTGGCTACGACTTCCACCGGGGGGCTGGGCTTTTAGCTCACGCTTATGCCGAGACCGGGCAGTCGGAGAAAGCCGAGTCTCTTTTTCAGCAAGCTACAAAAATCTCCACCAGTTCCGAGACCTACTACAATTACGCTCTCTTTCTTCACGGGGCGGGTCGCAACGAAGAATCCCGTCAGTGGGTACAGAAAATAATCGACAAGGGACCCACCATGCCAGCCTATCAGCGACGCCGCGAGCGCACCTGGTTCCGCAAAGCCTATGCGCTATTGGCAATGCTCCGGTTGCAGCCCAGATGAGGATGAATCCTTTGTCCTGCCGTAATGAGGACAACGGGCCAGCCGCAGAGAATCGAGTGCCAACACTCGAGTATGCCAGGCGCGGTGTTGCCCTTCAAGCGACTTCGCCCGGCCAGGTGCACTCCCGTGACCCCGCGATCATTCATTCTCACTGTTGCTCGTCTCCGACGGCGTCGGGAAGCGTTCATGAATCCATGTTTGCCAGAGCGGTGTCTCGCGGGCGATGGTCCCGGCCGCCTGATCGCCGTACAGGTAGAAACTTAGCGTGACCATGCTCTGGCCGCCGAAGTTGACAGCGCCAAGAGCGGCGACGCCCGGCCCCGGTTTGTCGAGCCGCAGCAGGGCGTTGTACGGACTCTGGCTGACGTGCTCCACCACGCCGCTGAGCGGCGGGACGTCCGCCGGGGCGGACGTTGAGGTGGTCCAACGCTGCCCCGCGCTCACGTCTTTCAGCCCTAATGCCGCAGTCAGCGTTTTCCAGGCTTCTGCTTCGGTTCCCGCGACGGGGGCCATCCACTGCATCATCGCGGAGCGTTGCCCGCGGAAGTGCGTGAGATAGATCCGCAGGATGCGGAAGTAGCCAGGCCAGCCGGATTCGGTGCCTTCCAACTGGTTGTCCCAGTCGTCCGTGCTGGCGAAGAGGCTATGCACGATGCGGACGACGCAGATGCCTCCCCCGCGCGCTTCCACGCTCCACTCGTCCGCGATCACCGGCGAGCCCGGGAGCCAGCCAGGAGCCTCGGCGGCAAACCTCCGCGGCGGATCCCAGGCCGTCACCACGGAGCTGGACTCCATGCCCGGGCCGAAGTTCAACTTCACCGCAACGGGCTTCCCGTCGCGCTCCTCGAACTCGGTCGGCACGAACCAGGACGAAATACCCGGCCCGGTGGCAATGGCCTGCCAGACTTCCTCCGGCGTGCCGGGGACCTCGACTTCGACTTGGACTGAACGGCGTCCGGAGGCTTCTTTCTTGACGCTCATGAGAGCTCCTTGGGATTGGATTTCCGGGGCAGAGGGTGCGCCACGACCACCAGGCGATGCGCGCGGCCGCCGGGGGCGGATTCATCGTGGTACTTCGCAACCAGTTTCGCGATGGCCTCGGCGAGTTCGCTGCTGAAAGCCGCCCGGTCGGTCGCCGACCGGAAGCGAACCTCGGTATCCACCGCCAGGGTCGCCAGACGTTTGCCCGTCTCTTTCGCGTGACGAACAAGATCGCCCATCTCGCGGACGACCCGTGCGCCCAGCGCGATGAGATAACTCGCGGACAGCCTATCGATCTCCCGATTCGGATCCGCGGCGATAGGCCCGAGGGCGCTCGGCGAAACCACGTAGGAAGCGGCCGTCGCCACGAGCAGACGTTCCGTCAGCCCGCCCCACTTGCGTTCCTCGGCTAGCCGCACCAGCCCGTGCGCCTCCAGCCCGTGCAGGTAGTAGTTGACTTTCTGCCGAGTCAGGCCAACCCGCGTGGCCAACGTCGCCGCCGAGGCAGGCATGACTAGCTCGGAGAGGAGTCGCCCCCGCATGGGCTCCAAAGCCACGGTTGCCGCTGCCGGATCCTCGATGACCTGGAGGTCGAGCACGTGGAGATGCTAGCCTTGACAAGTTTTATTGTCAAGGATTTTCCAAGGCTTTTTTACGAATTTGTAGAGTCGATGAGACCATCGCAAGCGACCAACGCGGGAGCGATGCTGCCCGGTGCCATCGTTAGGTGAAACGCGAGGATGTTGTAGAGCTCCGCAGCAAGCACTGTCAGCGCAAGTGGCACGAAAAAGCCGGAGAATAGCAGCAGTCCGCCAAGCACCTGCAGCGCGAAGAAGAACGCGGCGAAGTGCGATGCACCGACCGCAACAAGGAACTGGATTGCCACGGGATTCGCCGGTGGCGGCTGGGGGATGTAGTGAAGGAACCCGTTCAGCCCAAAGACCGTAAAACATCACCCGAGCAGATAGCGCGCAAAAATCGAAGCAATCTTCATTAGTATTAGTGCCATCCCTATGAGTGCCCTCCCTCAAACGTCTGCGCGTGCGTCTGCACGGCCTGAAGGTGCGGCGCAAGAAACGCGTTCCGGTCATGCCCCTGGTTCAGCACGCTGGTCCCCCCTGCGGTGAGGAAGGTCGCGTCGGTCACTCCGAGAAAACCGAATACGGACCGCAGATACGGCTCCACGAAATTGAACGAGGCCATCCGCGTCTGGGCGTCGTAGATCCCACCCGTTGCGATGATGAAGGTTGCCTTCTTGCCAGTGATCAGGCCCTTGGGCCCTTTCT
>JBARKD010000598.1:0-2794 GCA_049800615.1 Acidobacteriaceae bacterium
ACATGAAGCCGCACCGTTGAATTTTACAGCGGCGCCACCGCTTTTCAGCAGCGCTTCCCAACTCGTGCCCTTGTGCCGCCAGAATTCTTCCAGGGCCGCCTGCTTGACTTCGGGCTCAGGTGTTACGCCTTCCAGTTCGCAGCCTGCCGGTAGATGCACGATCATTGCTATGGGGGCGGCAACCGGCGCGATCACGACCGGATTTGATTCTGACTGTCCGACCCCTGCTTTTAACACCGAAGTGATCTGTTCTTTTGTCGGAGGGTCGTCGGTCCCGATGAACCCGTCCAGTTTTCCTCCGATACCCAGAGACGGTTCGAGTTTGGTGCCTTCAAAACCAAACTCTTTCAGCCCGGCACCGCTGCCTGCTGGGTTATATGTTATTTTAACCACTGCTTCGCATTCGTTGCCTAAGGCTTTGAGGAATTTAACCAGACTAGCTTCTTTTGTCCATAATTCCTGTTGTACCTTCTGCAACGAAGATCCTGTCCCGTTCAATTCGGCCGAACATTTTATCGACGCAGCTGACGCTGACCCTGGCACTGCGACCGCGACACAAGCCATCGCGATGCAGGCACCCATCGTCGCATATGCCCTACGGCGTACGCAATCGTAAATCCCCATGTAGGGACCCCTTTCTTGTGTTTATTTGGGTTGGTTGCCGACCCGGACTCGGTCCCGACTCGGCCGACCCGGCCAACCCGACTCCTCAGGCTCCGGGCTTGGCCTGGACCGACTATAGGCCCCAAACCACAAAGCGCAAGATGGCTTTACTTGGCGGTCACATTCAACTATTCGGATACAGGTCGCCCGCACCCCCACCCAACCAAAGTGACCAAATGTAGCCAAATTGTGACGGAAGTGCAGCAAATTGCCGGTGCTGGATTCCAATATGGGCCGGCAAACATGCAATCCCTATATTGGTCAGGTCCGGATAGTCTGATTCTCAATTTGGTGACATGTTGGTTCGCGTCGCGCCATATGGTCGCGTGGTCGTTGAAACACATCAAGGAGATCGACTCGACGCGTTGCCCTATGCGGGCATACGCAAAGAAAGGAAGGCTTCATGAGAAAGCTTCGACTACGGCGCTTTGCGGCGATGGTCGCCGGCACGGGCATGCTTGCGCTGATAGCTCCGGCGGCCGGCCAGGCCAGTTTCCAGGCGCCATACAACACGTCCTGCTCGGGCAGCGACACCGCCGACGTGGGCACGCTCCTGCAAGATCCGGTCGCGCATACGTGGGAAGGACAGTTTACCTTCCTCGACACGACATCGCCGCTGTCATGCGCCTCACACCAGCTTGAAATCGGCTATACAGTCAGAGCCAGCGCCGCGGTCCTTGAAGAATTTGGCTCGGTCGCCGGCGAACGGTTCGGCGTCTTGCTGGGAAACACCGAAGAACCTCCCACGCTGGAACAGTGGCTGAAGATAGACCTCGGCGACAAACCGCTGACCGATTCCGGTCTGATCCGTCAAATACCGGTCGCGGTCGCCGCGGTCGTGCCCATCGTCAACTTCCCGGCGGGCTGCTCGATTCCCGCCAAAGAGGCGACCGTCGACGGCCGATTCGTCGTCTCCAACGCTCAACTCGAGAAGGCATACGCCGGCACGATCTCGACCTGGGGAGAACTGGTGCCCGGCCTGGAAGGCTCGTGCGCGAGCACTCCAATACAGCGCGTCGTGCCTGAGAGCGCGGAAGGGACTACGTTTGTTTTCAAGCAATGGCTCAATAAGGTCAACTCCAAAACCGGATGGCTCGAATCGAGCGGGTTGACCAACGCTGCCTGGCCCGCGGACAGCGGCGCCACGGCGACGGTGCGCTCCGAAGGAGGAGATTCCCATGAGGCTCTGCTGACAAGCCGTACGAACGGTTCGATCGGCTTTGCCAGCCTCGCATGGGCGCGTTTCTATGGATTCGGTCGATTCTCGCCCGAAAACCCCCGCTATAAAGCTGGCAACACGTTGTTCTGGCTGTCTGTCGAAAACGGCAACCAGCAGCGCGTCGAGCCGACACGCGACCCCCACTCCGGCGCGGACAACGTGCTCGGGGCCAACTGCGACGATCCACAGTTCAACATCACTCCGAGCGGCTTTGACACGACCGCCACTCCGATCTGGCGCGCGGTGAGCGCCGTCGGCAGCAAGGCCGGCTGGCCGATCTGCACGCTCACCTACAGCCTCGCCTGGGATGACGCCGGATCGGTCTATGGAAGCACGAACACCAACGTCGAGGGCGAACAGCGCACGATCAAGGACTATCTTGCCTACGTCCTCGGCGAAGCCGGACAGCGGGAGGCCGAGCGGGAAGACTTCTCCGCTCTGCCTGCCGCCCTTCTCGCCGACGCCCGCGACGGACAGAGTCGCGTAGGTTGGGACAAGCTCCCGGGCTCTAAGGAAGAACAAGAAAAGATCAGCAAAGAAATCCCTGAAGACGCAAAACATCACTAGCAAGAGGGATTAAGCCGCACGATGGCGGCCGGGAGCCACACGCTCCTGGCCGCTATCCGTTCCCTGTTGCTCGCATCGCTCCCACATGCAGACAGAGAGTGCCCATGATAAGCCTCTGGGAGCTTTACTTCAAAGACTTGCGGTCATCAGCTCGCGTAGCCGTGCGACTTGCGGCCTTCCGCTTGCGTGACCGTGCGCATACCCTGGGCGCCTTGAACCCGCTCCATCGGAATGCTCTCGAAGCGATATCCCAGCCCCTTGTGCGTGTGCACGTAGCGCCATCCCGGAGAGACAAGTTCCAGCTTGTCCCTGATCTTGCGCACAAACGTGTCCACAGTCCGGCTG
>JBARKD010000599.1:0-3276 GCA_049800615.1 Acidobacteriaceae bacterium
ACCGAACCCTCACCCGCACTGTTTTGGAGCGCCGCTGGTGGCAAACAGGCCAGCGTTACAAACATCCCCACGGGGCCATCGAACGTCGTTCAGCGCCTTCTGGCATTCACGGCTTCGGGCGGGGCGAATTTTTACAACGTCCCTTCGACGATGACCATCAATGACAACACGACGACTTCGCTCACCGTGGATTTCACGGACACGATTCTGTTGTCTGGCACGAGCGTGGACTATCTCTTCAGTCAGATCGAGCTTCCTGAACAACTCGGTGTAATCGCTTACTCGCAGCGGCTGTTCTGGTGGGGCGAGCGCGCCAATATGGACAACTGGCGCAATCTCACTTTCGATGGCGGATGGGACGCCTCGGGCGACGGCCGGCCGCTAGGATGGCAGCTCGATTCGTCTTTCGGGGCCGGCGGAAGCCGGGAACCGAGCGACGTAGTCTGGGGCGACGCCTATCGAATCACGGCGGATGGTGTAACGGCGGCTCGCGGCATGATTGAGCAAAATGCCATCAGCGATGCCGCCGGGAACCCGCTCTTCACGAACAATACGGATTATTCTGTGCGTGCGCGTATCAAGCGAAGCTCCGGGCTTTCCGCTGGAACTCTGCGTATTAACGCATACAGTCCGACGGCGGGTCAGCTCGG
Organism: Acidobacteriaceae bacterium; assembly: GCA_049800615.1. Taxonomy (GTDB): domain Bacteria; phylum Acidobacteriota; class Terriglobia; order Terriglobales; family Acidobacteriaceae; genus PALSA-350. The sequence continues at coordinate 651 of JBARKD010000599.1, forward strand.
CACGGGCCTTGCTGTCGGCTTCACTCAAGCGTCCACCACATACCAGGAGTTCAGCGCGGCCCTGCTTGCGCCGCAAGTCTCTTTGCCTTCGGACCTGACACTACGAGTCTATGCAGACGGCGTACCCGCTCCTAGCGGTGAATCCTTCCTCGTCGATAACATTGAGATTTTTCCTACCAACGCTGCGCAAAATTCTTCTCTTATCCGGGGCTCCGGCACGGAAACTCCCGAAGGTTACGATGGCGTTACGGGCATTATGAGCATTGCTGAGAACAATGGGCAGGGAATTCGCGCCGCGTTTGTGCTCCGCAACAATTTGTATTTCGTAAAGGAGCGGAGCCTGTACGTAACTGCCGATGATGGTGTGAATGAACCTGCACTTTGGACGGTCGAGGAAGTTTCAAACCAAGTGGGCACGCCGTCGGCTCATGGCGTAGGGGTTGGGGAAGAATGGGTGGTCATCGCAGGCCGTTCCGGTCTTTACCTGTTTGATGGAGCCATGCCAATAAAACTCTCTCAGGAAATCCAACCCACTTGGGATGCTATCAATTGGGAAGCGTCCCAGCACCTTTGGGTTCAAATCGACACGCAGCACAAGCGTATCCTCGTCGGCGTTCCTATGGGCGCGGCAACACAGCCGAATCAAGTTCTGATGCTCGATTACACGGAAAGTTTCGGCGATCCCCTGGCTGGCTCTCCGGAGCGTTCGCGCAAGTGGTCGCCGTGGACAATCGCTGCAAACTCATGCGGCTTGATCGAGCGTTCGACGGGAGTCGCGCAGCTTTTTCTCGGCACCAATAACGCCACTGGGAAAATCTACGCGCTCACCCCCGGCGCGTACTCTGATGACGGATCCGCAATCAATTCCTATTACACCACCGCATTTCTATCCGTCGCGGGTCTCAGCGGCAGAAATCTGTTCGGCTATCTCACGGGATACGTGCGGGGTTCGGGTTCGCTCGCAGTAAGCGCGTTCTACCCCGGCAATGCTGCGTCTGTCTCGCTCGGGTCATGGACGCTGGGCTCGCCAGCCTCGGAGGATATGGAGCAGTTCACCAATGTGCTCGCCGAGCGTGTCTCATACCAATTCGGAACCAATTCTCCCGGTTCATGGTTTTCGCTTACAAAATTTGTGCCTTGGGCCAAACCGGATCCGTTCGCTTTCGTGCGCGGAACGAACTGACACCGTCGTCACATCGCCAGACAATTTTTGCACTCGCTGACAATTACATTCACAAGTTGCCCATCATCGGCTAAGGGCGGGAATTCCAAACATGCTGAACGTTCCCCAGATTGAAGGATTGCGGCAGACCAACCCCCAGCTCTACGAGTCGCTTAAACGATTGGCGGGCGCGTCACTCGGTCCCAATCAGGGCTGGAGCCTTGACGATCAGGTTACCGACGGCTCAAATTACGCGCGGGTGGTTTCGGGCGCGCTTACAGAAGGACAGGTGGACCCCACCAAATCCGGCGTTCTGATGAAAGGCAGCGTGCCACCGACATGGTCTGGCACGTTTACCTATCTCTCGACTACCTCGAGCATTACTTGGAGCTGGTCCGGGCTGAGCATTTATCGTGCAGACGGCTCAACCACGCCGATTCCTGACGGGGCGCTCGCAATCACCGGTCTGAGCGCGGGCACCACCTATTATTTTTATCCCTACTGGGATGACACCGCTGCGGACATCAATTGGGTCCAGGGAGGAACGGGCTCCCCCGCGAGTGCACAAACTGCAAAAACGAACTCTGCCGCGCAGCAACAAGCGCTCCAAGGATACGTCCCGCTTTCTCAGGGCGCCATCATGGCCGCGACTACCACATCCGGCACCGGCGGCGGGTCCGGAGGTGGCAGTGGAAGCTGCCTGCGGGCGGGTACCGTCGTGCAGACGAAAGAGCGAGGCACCGTCGCGATCGAAACCTGCAAGGTCGGTGAGCACCTTCGCAGTCCTTCACCTGCCTTGGCAGAAACCTGGACGCGTATCCTTCGCCTGGAGGTGCGCGACGCTGACACCTTCATCCGCCTGCATTTCTCGAATGCCGAGTCGCTCGATGTAACTCCGCACCACATTTTCACGCTAGCCGACGGTTCACCCATGCGCGCCGAACGGCTCTGCTTGAGTGACGTCTTTGTAGGTCGTTTCGGCCGCCTGACACTGAAACGCATAGAAGCCGTCACCGAAGAGTCGCGGAAGGTGACTATCAGTTGTGAGCCGTCCCATCAGTTCTATGCCGGACAGCACAGTGCCAGTATTCTCACGCACAATTACACGTTCAGTTCGTAGCCGGCGTGTTAGTCAGAGCTGGCAGCTTCCGAATACTCTTTGAGTTCGCCCGCGAATAGTTGCGTCAATTTTCCAAACGCGCGCTCCGCTTGGAGCTGGTTATAGGCATGGCTATCCGGCACCGTCCAGCCGTGCAAGGCGCCCTCGTAAACTTCGCTTTCATGTCTGCCGCCCCAGGATGCTAGCGCCGCGTTCAATTTGTCGATGGCTTCCTGAGGCATGGTGCGGTCCTGCGTCGCATGTCCGAAATAAAGGCGCGCTTTAATCCACGGCAGGGCCAAATGCGGGCTCGTCGGCTTGTCGGTGAAAAGTCCGCCTCCATGGAACGATGCCGCTGCGCCGAT
>JBARKD010000600.1:0-3532 GCA_049800615.1 Acidobacteriaceae bacterium
CCCGAGGAGAAGGTCGGTGATGCCCTGGTTGCCGGTGTACTGACCGTTAAAGTTGAAGAAGCCGCGAGTACAGCACAGATCACTGAAGTTGTCTGCGTCGCGGCGCCACTCGATGCCGGCCTTGAGACTGTGACTGCCCTTGATGAGGGTGATGGTGTCTTTGAATTGCCAAATCTGCGCAAATTGATTCTGTGGCAGCCAGCGGGGGCTTCCTAACTGAGAGAAGCCGGAGATGTCCAGTTCCGGAAGTCCGCCCGAGACGCCCGCGTACACGGGAATTCCGGTCAGTCCAACCTGGCTATTACCGTCCAGGCCTAACGTAGCCTGCTTGGAGTGCGACGCCGCCCGGTTAAAGGTGTAATGGGCATCATTGATCAAAGAGGGGCGGAATACATGGATCCACGCCATGGTGACGTTCGTGCCACGGTCATCGTTGAGCCCTTGTGTTGAGCCAAGAGTGCCGTCCGCGATGGGATCGACTAAAGAGAAAATTCCGGGGATATTTTGCCGCAGATCAAAGACAACATAATGGCCATAAATGCTGTCCTTGTCGCTGATTTTGTAATCGACACGAGCGCCAAACTGATCGGAGTTGCGCGACTCGGTGGGGCTGGCAATGTAATTATTCCCACTAAATGCACCTAGCTGTCCGTTCTGCGCCAGGTTGGTATTGGGCAGGGGGTATAGGGAAAAAATCTTTGCCCCTACCGGATCCACACAAGTGGGGTTCACCACACCGGCCACAATGCAGTTGGCCGGTGCGCCAGGATAGGTGGGGTTGGTCGGCGGTGAGCTCAGCTCATTGAAATTGTATTGCCGCATGAGCGGGGTGGGAACGGTTCCGATCAGGCTCTGGCCCGCGGCAACGCGGGTTCCTTCATAGTTGCCGAAGAGGAACACCCTGTTTTTGCGAATGGGGCCGCCCAGGGTACCTCCAAACTGGTTCTGCCGGAACGCCGCTCTGGGCTGGTCGGCCCGGTTCAGAAAGTAGTCGTTCGCGTCCAATTTGTCGTTGCGGATGAATTCGTAAACATCGCCGTGCACTTCATTGGTGCCGGACTTTATGGAGGCGTTGATCACGCCGCCGGCGCTACGCCCATACTCCACGTCGTAGTCGCGTGTTTGCAGCTTGAATTCCGCCAGGGAGTCGACCGCCGGCTGCGCACTTTGGGCGCTTTGGTCCTGAAGGTTGGTGGTGTAGGAATTGTTGTCCGCGCCATCGAGAACGAAATTGTTCTCAGTGGAACTATTGCCGTTCACGCTGAAAACTCCCTCAGCGCGACCCTGGAAGGAAGCACTGGACTGATTCACTCCCGCAGTCAGGAGAGAGAGCTGATCGTAGCGCCTGCCGTTCAACGGCAGATCCGTAGTCTGTTGCGCATCGACGACCGTTCCAACATCGGCATTCTGGGTTTGCAGCAAGGGAGCGCTGTCTGTGACCGTGACCTGCTGGCTGTTGGAGCCTACTTGCATGGTGAAATCCACTTGCTTACGGTCCTGGACGTCGAGGACAATTCCCTCGTGAATCGCCTTCTCGAATCCGCCCGCCTCGGCCTCGACGGTATAGCTTCCGACCCTCAGGTATGGGAAGACGTAGGCGCCGGCACCACTCACCTTCACCGTTTGCGATTCGCCGGTGGCCACGTTCCGGACGGTCACGGACGCGCTCGGGATCAGGGCGCCGCTTGAATCCTTAACCGTTCCCACGATGCTTGCGGTGTCAACCTGCGCGTAGAGAACCGCCGAGGTAAACATCACTATCAGCAGGGCGCCAATCCGCGATGAGCGGCCAAGACTAAGTTCGGGATGCCACATGATTCCTCCAAATGAGGTCGTGAAGTCGCCTTGACGAGAAGATCAAAGCGCCGGCACAAGCCCTCGAACGCCTTCCAACCGCTCATACAGTTGCTTCAATTTCGTCCGGAAGCATGCGCAATCCATGTCACGCATTTATTTCGGGACGCCACTACCCTCCCAAAATTCCGTTTTTTTAATGTTGGCCCGGGACGACGTTTTGCTGCTGGAAGGGACTGTGGGTCGCCAACCTTTGCTCCAGCGGTTCAAAATTGATGACCGCCAGCAGTGCGGGCTCGTGTGTGGCGACGCGCAACAGCGATTTATTCTTCAAATCAGCCTTGTACAGCCGCGTCTGGGTGATTGTCAAGAAAGTAAACGTAGCGGCAGAGGAGACGTGCCGGAGATAAGCCCGATTCGCAATCGCATTTTCGTCCATACGACTCTTCTCTGCGCATTAGGCTCGTGGCCGTGGCACGGAAGCGCGTCAAAAAGTAGCGAGACTTCCTCAGGGCGGGGGCTCGCTCATCGACTTTCGTGGCAGGTTTGATTTACATTTCACTTTTGCGGCGATGTGCCTGGCCGCTTCGTTCCTTCAGTCGCTTTACCGTATGCGAGCCGGCATATTATCCCATCCCGAGGCGGGCGTCTTGTCTGCGGCAAAAATGGACAGAAGAGATTTCGTGAAGTCGATCGCGGCCAGCGGAACCGCTGCCACGAGTGGATGGCGGGGACATGCCGAATTATCGGCTGCCGGCCATTCCCAACCGCCGGGTTACTACTTGACGTCGAGACCAGATGCCTACGCTCGGGGAGATTTCGCCGTCACGGGTGTCTTTCGCTTCTTTGTGTCCTCCCTCTCCTGTGGAGTTCCTTCATGATTGGCGGCAGAGCGCTCATCATCGCTGCGTGGTCCGGCGTATTTATCTACGGCTACCTGAACGCGATGTTGGGCATCGTGCTGCCCAACCTGATGGACATGCTTAAGCTGGACAAGGCTCAGGCTGGCAAATTTTTCATGTTCCTGTCTATCGGCCTGCTCGTCTCCTCCGTCCCTGCCGGGTTGACCATGGATTACTCAGGGACGAAGATCGTGACCTGTCTTGGCTTGCTGGCAGTTGCGGCGGCTTTTTGGGGACTCGGAACGATCAAGTCACCCAATTTTTTGTACGCTCTCTCTTTTCTCCTTGGGATTGGTGGGGCGATGGTGATCGCGGGTGAGAACACTACGATTTCGCTGGCCAATAGCAGTCAGCGGGAAGTCGCATCCAACTTATTGAATCTCTTTTTTGGCGTCGGCGCCTTCATCGCGCCCTTCATCGTCATGCCGGTCCTGAAGGCGAGAGGCTTCTCCGGTGTACTGAGAGCCTCGGCCGTTCTAACTGTCGCTATACTGGTTTTTCATCTGGCACTTACTTTTCCTCCACCTGTGGTTGCCGCACACTTTCCTTTAGGGAGTGTTGCCACGCTTCTTGGCGAACCAAGGTTAGTGCTGCTCATGTTGCTGGTGTTTTTGTATGTCGGGACTGAGTTCTCGGTTTGGAGCTGGACGGTTACGTTCCTTACCTCCGAACGAGGATACCCGCAGCTGTCAGCGTCGCGCATCATCTCTATATTCGCTCTGACGATGATCGCTGGCCGCTGGGCGACTCAATGGACGCTAGTCAGGTTCGGGTCCCTGCCCCTTCTGCTGATCAGCGCTGCCGGGGCAGTCATCAGCCTTGCCGCGCTCTATACT
>JBARKD010000601.1:0-10434 GCA_049800615.1 Acidobacteriaceae bacterium
GGAAGTCTGTCCCCAGGAAGTCAGCTCCGCCTGTCCACGAGACTCCAAGAAAATTTTCAATTCGTTTCACCTTTTCCCGCACCAGAGCGCCTTAACCAGTGAAGGCGGTTTGCAACGCCGCTTATCTAAAGGAGGAACCACCATGAAATCTGACATCCGCACCTTCGTTCTCCCCGCCGGCGCCGCTGCTTCCAAACGGCCGATCACAAGCGAACCAAATAGGATTCAACGCAGGTTTGGCTTCAAGACGCCCCATCTGTTTCTGCTGTTGGGGCTGCTCGCCCCCGTCCACGGCTTCGCCGCGGAGGCGCCCTACTGCATCGCGGTGAACGGCGGTTTCGGCTCTGGTGGCACGACTTTCGTCGCGCGCAACTTCACTCTGCCGACAGAGGGCAAATGCAACCCGTGGTCGGGCTACACCAAGACCGCGGACACCGTCGTCGTGACGACCAGCGGTACCAGTTGCCTTTCGAGCGATAGCGTCGCGCTGACGGTCAGCGTTACCAGCCAGAGCCCCGACTGGTTCGGTCCGAAAGAGCTCGGAATCGATTACATCCAGTTGACCCGGGCAAATTCAACAGAACCGTTCACCGGCTGGGACACTGGTTACTTCGCTGGAACCGCTGCACCGGTGACCTGCACGAGCAGTCTGTTGACCCTCCCGTCGACCCCATAACTAACCGGTCATGGCACGCGGGCGGCCCCCTTCAGGCGACACTACGATGGGAAAAGCGGAACAGACAGGATTGGCCCTATGGAATGCATTCGCATTTCGTTCGGGTCAATCCCGTTTGTCCTCCTTTTCTTTAGGGAAAACCTGGACCGTCGAAAAATTATGGTCGTCGGCTTTCTCCTTGACAGCTTCAGAAGTGGCCGCGCCAGCCGTATAGGTATCCATACTCACTCGGCTTGAGGCGCGACGGAAAAGTTCCTGCATCGCCTTGACGTTCAGGCAAGCTTCGTTGGAAACCTGATACCTTTTGTAATTGTCGCCGGGAATGATGGGGTGCTCTCCTACCCGTCTTCGTCCCTGGCGCCCGGCGAAGTAAGTCTCTACAAACCAGCGCTTTATAGGACCGAGAAGAATGACGACTCAGCGGGAGTTAGTGGAGCAACTGTTCGGGGCTGCATTGGAAATCGCGCCGAGCAAGCGAGAGGCGTTCCTCGACCAGGCCTGCAGCCACGATCCGGAGCTGAGGTGCACAATCGAAGGGTTGCTGGCTGAGGATGCAAAAGTCGGCAGCTTTCTCGACCACCCTCCATTTGAGTTCCTTGACGAAGGGGAGATGTGCGCGCGCCCAACCGATAGCACCGGTCCGATTGACCTGTATGAACTTGATTTAGCGCGACGTGGAGGTCGCCTGCTCCCCAATCAAATCCTGACGGATCGCTTCGTCATCGTGCGCTTTATCGCCAAAGGAGGAATGGGAGAGGTCTACGAGGCCGCGGACTGCCTCTTGCAAGGCGCCACAGTCGCCGTTAAAACAATCCTTCCTCAAATAGCCCTTGACCCGGACTTGCAGCAACGTTTCGAAACGGAAGTATTGCTTGCCAGGCGAGTCAATCACTCGAATCTCTGCCCCATTTATGACATCTTTCATTGTCATCAGCCGCCACCCAGCTTCTTGTTCTTAACCATGAAGCTGCTGACGGGCGAAACCCTCGCAGCGCGGTTGCGGAGGAATGCGTCGATTTCGATCAGGGAAGGATTATCTATCCTCAAGCAGCTGGCCGCCGGGCTGGCCGCCATCCATGCCGCCGGCATCCTTCACGGGGATATCAAGCCGAACAACATCATGCTCGATGGCGCCGGTTTGGAAATGCGCCTCTGGATTACCGACTTTGGCCTGGCTCGCGCGTTTACGGGGGAAACCTCCCTTTCAGGTAAAGAGTTGGCGGCAGGAACACCGGACTATATGGCTCCCGAAGTACATCGGGGACTTGAGCCCTCGCAAGCGAGCGACCTGTTTGCCTTGGGCGTTGTTCTCCACCAGGTCTTTACCGGGGAGAGACCCTTTCAGACGCGCGACAAATCCTCTGTCGTCGTCAGCCCGCGATTGAACACCTTAGGAATACCTTCGTTTTGCGTCAAGCTGATAACCGAATGCCTCGATCGGGATCCGCAGCGGAGAAGCCAGGCTTTTGTGCGCGCACTCGGCCCATCCCAAATCATCTACTGAGCCTGGGAAACCGTCCGTTGCTGTCGATATCGCTGTTCTTCAGGCTTACTGCTTCTGCGCTCCGTGCTTCAGCATAGAAAATCGGGATCAGTCGTCTCTCCGTCTCTCCCGAGGCCGGGAAAATCCTGATAGGCACATCTCGCCTTGGGCTTATGGCCCGGTAAAGCGAACTTCTTGCCTGGTTGCAAGCCGCCAACGCGCCGGCGGAGGTCGCTGACAACCAACCCCGGGGATCGGGGACTCTCTCATACTCCGGGCCCCGGCGCGCGGTGCCCCCAGGCTCCCCCTGTTAAAGTACTTGCAATCAATCATTTGCCGGAATTATGGTCTTGTCCCCGGTCCCTTCAGCATCCAGGCAACGCGCTTGATGTAACGGCAGCCACCCGAGGTGCACTTCTGCATATGTGCTTCCTATATAGGGCAGAAATGGGTTGGCGAGTATGGCATGGGCTTCGGTTACGATGTGTCTTGTAAAATCATTGCCAAAAATCGCGGGAAGTCCGACGACAGCGGCGCCCAGGAACGAACGCCGCCCTGAAGTCCAGCCAGGGTACAGCGGAGGTAGCCAAGAGCGGTTTGAACAAGAGTTCTGATCCTCTGATACAGAAGATCGGCAAGTACGTCGTGGTTGACATTATCGGCGCAGGCGGGATGGGCATCGTCTATCGCGCCCATGACATTGCGTTGAATCGAACCGTAGCCATCAAGATGCTCAAGCGGGTGGGCGCGGCCGACGGTAAAAGTGCGATGCTGGAGCAATTTTTCGCTCGCGAATTACGCGCGACCGCAAGCCTGCAACACAGAAACATCGTCACCGTTTACGAAAGCGGGGAGCAGGACGGAAATCCGTACCTTGTCATGGAGTGCCTGGATGGTGAGCCCGTATCGCGAATCATTAGCGAGCGCCGCCCCATGCCGATCGTGGAGAAGCTGGAATTGCTGGTGCAGGTATGCGATGGGCTGCAACATGCTCACGATCGAAAACCCCAGGTCATCCATCGCGACATAAAACCGGCAAACGTTATCCTCTCCAGGGATGGCACGGCGAAAATCGTTGATTTCGGCATCGCCCGGGTCGTCGGAGTCGAAACCTCCACTCTGCAAACCGGCCAATTGTTGGGCAGCCTGCATTACCTCTCGCCCGAGCAAATCAATTCCATGCCGATCGATTCCCGCACCGATATTTTTTCCGCGGGCGTCCTGATGTACGAACTCCTGACCTACACGCTGCCTTTCACGGCGAACGAGCCGGCAGCAGTTTTTGTAAAAATACTCCGCGAAGATCCCCCGCCCCTGTCGAAATATCTGGGCGAAGTTCCCCCCGAACTCCAGGCGTGCATGAACCGTGCCCTTGCCAAAAAGACGCAGGACCGTTATCAAGCGGCAGAGGAATTCGGCTTCGACCTGCTGCAGATACAAAAAACGATTAAGCAGGGGATGGCCGCCGATTTCATGCAGAGAGCCGAATTGGGCATGCAGCGCGGCGACCTCGAACGAGTCAAGCTTCACCTGCAGGAAATCCTTCGTCTGGATCGCCATCACGACCAAGCCAACCGGTTACTGGCGGAAGTGCGTAAGGCGATTCAAGAGCAGCAGCGCTCCGCGCAAATCGTTCAAATGCGATCGCAGGCCCAGGTGGCGCTGGCCGGTCAACAATATGAAGAAGCGCTTGGCTGCGCAGACCAAGCCCTGCAACTGGATCCTGACGACCAGGTTTCGATTGCGCTGCGGGAAGAGATCCAGAAGGCCACCTCGCTGAGTAAGGCCGTTCGCGATTCGCTCCGCCGCGCCGAATCGGCTCTCTACGCCGGAGACTTCGATGAGGGCAGAGAGGCTGTGGGCGCGGCTCTTCGTCTCGACAGCAATAGCGCCGAAGCACGAGCCCTGGCGGAGATTATCGACAAAGAATTTTCCGAGCGATCCCGCAGGCTGCAGGTTCAAGGACTGGTGGACAGCGCGCGGCAGGGAATCGCCCAGCGCCTTTTCGGGGACGCGATTGAGTCATTGCGCCAGGCCGAGCAGCTGGATCCCGGAGACTCGAATGTGCGTGAGCTGTTGCAGTGGGCCAGCCGAGGGCAAGATCAGGAGCAGCGTCGTAAGGACCTGCTTGATCTGACAGACCAGATTCATGGTGCGCTGCGGGCGGAAGATTTCTCCTCCGCTTACACCATCTGTGAAGTAGGGCTGGGAAATTTTCCCAACGAACCGACCTTGCAGCGCTTGAAGTCGATTGCGGAGAAACAGAGAGATATCGCCGAGCGGCGAAGGTTTGTGCAGGACCAAAGCCTGTCGGCGAAAGAATCGCTGGATCGCGCCGACTTCAGCGCAGCCATCCGGATACTCGAAGCCGCCCTGCAAAAGCTTCCCGCGGAGCCGAACCTGGAGGCGCTATTAGCGTTGGCACGGACTGAGTCGGAGCAGCAGTCCGCGGACCGGCAATCTCAGGCCATGCAGGAAGCTGCAGAGCGCGCCCTGCTTCAGAATCAGGCGGCGCAACGCATGGCGGAGACGCTACGCGAGGCGCTGCATGAACGGGCGGACCTGGAGCACCTGGAAGATCTTGCCTTGCAACTGAAGCGCACGCTGATGGGCGTCGAGTTCGACGAGGCGACCCGTCGATCGTTCGATCCGATATTCGAGCAAGTGCGCGCCCGCGAGCTGGCAAAGGAGCAAGTGTCGGCAGAATTGCAGGACCTGCGGAAGAGCGTTGAGGATTCTTTCGACCCTGGCTCGAGGGCGCGCGCGAAGACACGCCTGCAGGAGGTCCAGGTCGAGTTTCCGCATGAACGAAAGGTTCGCGACGCCTGTGAAGAAGTGATGCGAGCCCTGGATGCGCGAGGAGAGGAACACGGGCGAATCCTTGCCGAGCTGAGCGAAATAGCCCAAGCGGTAAAGCGCGTTCCGCTCGATGAATCGACGGGTCTTCTCGGGCGCGCGGCGCGCTTATCGTCGAACTTCTCGATGGAGCCGCAAGTGGGCGCCCTGATTCAGCAGATCGAGTATGAAGTGAATCGCCGCCTCGCTCAACGGCAAGCCCTGATAGGGGAACTGGTGCAACTGGAGCGTGCCTCTGCCCAGGCACGCTCGATCAGCGGGCTATCTCAGATGGTCAGCAATGCGCACTCGGTCGCATCGACCGCCGCGGGGGAGCCCGGCGTCCTGGCCGCTCTTGATCAGGTGAAGGCGGTGGCCGAGGCTCGCCGTCAGACAATCTCCCGATTGCTGACTGAAATCAGTCAAGTTGCAGACAGCGCCCTGATGGCCCTGAGCGTTGAGCAGGCCGAGCAGTTGTTCGCCGAGGCACAGCAGCGCGCCTCAGCTCACCCCGAACTCGATGACCTGCAGGAGACCATTGGCCGCGTTTCCGCGCAGGTCCACGGGCGCCGTATTGAGTATGACCTGGTTTGCGAAGAATTAAGTTCGCTGAGCGCTTCGGTTAGCCAGGCGCTTACGCCGGCCGATCTGGAACCTATCCGGAGCCGCGCGCTGCAGATAAGAGACAAACATGCCGCGGATCAGGCCATCGCTGCTCTTTGCACGCAGGTAGAGACGGATGTTCGCGGCGCGCGAGCAAACCTGTTGCAGATCGAGCTGCGCCGCTTGTCGCAGGAAAAGCCGGCTGAGCCTTCCACCTGGCAACTGGGACCGACCGACTCAGCGTCGTTGTTAAAGAGGCTGCAGGAGCTGGTGAAGATTTACCCGGAGAGTCGGGAGCTCCGGGGGATGCGGCTTAGGGCGGAAGACACCTTCGAGCGTGCGCAACGCGCGCGCAATGAGGCGGCGGCCCGTGCTTCTGCCGTCGATCTTGAGGTCAAGGCATATACCCGGCTGCTGGAATCGCGGCAGGGCGCCAAGGCGCTGCGCGCCCTTGAAGAATCAGCCGCAAAGTATCCCGAGAGCGCACAACTACAGTCTCTGCTGGCGCAGTGCAAAGAGCAGATCGAGGCAGAGGAGGAGATTAAGCGGCAAGCCAGCGCTCAGAGAGCGGCCATCCAGGCCGCAATTGACAAGGGCGAAGATCTTCTCCGCAACCGTCGTTATGTTGAAGCAGCCGCGCTGCTTGAGGTCGCGTGCCAGCAATGGCCAGGGGAAAAGCGGCTTGGAAAAATGCTGTCTGGCGCACAGAAATCGGCACAGAAGCTAAACGAGCATCAAGCAGCGGAGCAAGCGAAGATCAGCCAGGGCCAAATTCAGGCTGCGCCGCGCCCTGCGGGGACGTCCCGCAGCCGCCTGGTGGTGGGCGCGGTCGTTGGCTGCGTTCTGCTGGCCATGATTGGTTTCTTGATCAGATTTAGACCTCGGCCCCACATGTCTGTCCTGACCGTGCAGACCATCCCCTCCGGCGCCGAAATCGAGGTCGATGGACACACGTGTGTTACGCCCAACTGCAGCATTCAACTTTCGTCGGGAACCTTCTATAGCGTCAAAGCTGGACTCAAGGGATATGTCTCCAGCAGCCAATCGGTAGCCCTTACGAATGACCAGACAATTTACTTTGTGCTCGACCAGGAGCCGGCCCAGGTGACGGTCAAGGAGACGCCTTCCACACCCGCGGTTCTTCCTGCTCCTGCGCCCATCCAAACGCCGGTGACGGCCCGGCTCATTCTCAAGGGAGTGCATTCCGGCGACCAGTTGTTTGTCGACGAAGTTCGGCTTGCTGCGAGTGGACGGCCGAATACATGGGAGCTGACGCCGGGCTCTCATCGCCTCCGGCTCATGGCTGGAAATCAAGAGCTGGTCGCAGACCCTCGTTCCTTTAAGGCAAATGCAACCGTTGTTCTCAACCGTGCCGACTTCAAGCAGCCGGCTCCAGCAACGTCGGAAGAGCAGCTTGCCTGGAACCGTATCAACAGCACGGGCGATTCTTCATCGATGGAAGAATTCGTCCGCCGTTATCCAAATTCTTCCTTCCGGTCGCAGGCGGAGTCCAAGCTTGAAGCGCTCAATTGGGCGAAGGCAAGCAGCAGTGGCAGTCTTCACGGCTATCAGGATTATGTGGCCAGGTATACCTCTCCGCCGGGTCCTCATCTGCCGGCTGCGACGGCAGAGATTGCGCGGCTTGAGTGGGAGGCCATCCAGAACACAAGCGATCCTGTCTCAGTGAGAAGGTTTCTGGAGCACAATCCCAGTGGCCCCTATCGCGACCACGCGGTCGCTTTGCTCGACGACCTTACCTGGCGTGAGGCGCAGCGCAAGGGGGATAGCGCAAGTCTCAAGGGTTACCTGGGGACCTATCCCTCGGGCAGGCACAAGGATGAAGCGGCAACGCAACTGGCCAGCTTCACTCCACCTCCTGTCGCGACGCCTGCACCCCAGGCAGCCCAGGTGCCTGCGCCGATTCCTCCTCCTCCGGTTACACCGAAGGTTTCTGACAATACCGAGGATGTAAATGCCATTCGTGCCGTTCTGGAAGGGTATAAATCGGCGTATGACACCAAGGATCTGGCCAGGCTTCAGGAACTCTGGCCGGATATGAGCCCGAAACAGGTCAACGGGCTGCGTACAGCGTTTCGCGATGCCGGCAAAGTCATGCTGACGTATGTGATCACGAAAGGTCCAGAAGTAACAGGGGATGCGGCCGTGGTGACGTTTCAGCAGCAGATCGTCACCAATGCCACGGCACGATCACAAGTGACGATGACCTTGAAAAAGGACGGGACCTCCTGGCACATCACTTCTGTCCGTTAGCATGGCTCAGAACACATACGAGACGCCAATTAAAGGTGATGGCTTGAAGTGAAGACCCGCGTCGTTTAAACGGAACAAGACATTTCCGGTCACCAGCAATCTGGCAACAGGTCTTACCTTGGCTCCTAACGAGATGTTTGCCTGATTGACGGTCGAGGTAGAAGTTGTGATTGTTGTGTGATTCATGCCGCCGGCATCCTGGTAGGTGGACGTTTTGAGCCGTGATTCATTCAAAAGGGAAGTGCCGATGTAATCTGCCGCAACACCGAGCCAACGGGTCACGGAGGCATCTGCACCCGCTGAATACGAAAAAACAGTCGGCAGCTGAGCAGCGGTCACGGGTTGTGAAGTTACAGTCCCGGCCAGGACCGAATTGCCATTTGCTTCTAACCCCGCGGTGGCGTGTGGAGAAACCCGGGCGGAATACGAATAAACCACGAAGGGCCGTAGACCCCAGCCCCCTGACCCTAAAAAGTTATTTGCGTCGCCGGTGGGAAGACGAAGATCTAACCCGACCGCAACGGCTGCCTTCTCTTGCGCTCCATGCCACGCAACATATTTGCCGCGAAGCCGAAGATCGCCAATGCCGAACGCGGAATTGTTGTTGACAAAACTTGCTTGGGATGAACTACCGTATGTCTCGCCGGGGATGATCGTCGGGGGAGGAGAAAAGTAGTGGACGAAAGGTAATGGCTCGAAGCTGTAGATGGTGGCGCTTGAATCCATCGTCATGCGGACGCTAACGATGGGTACCGCAATCGATACATCCAGGTTGTCCCATAGTCCGTAAGTGCCAACAATTGTGACTTGGTTAACCTTCACATCGATTCGGTTTTGGGTTCCGACAATGTCTTGCGTGTATATCGGCTCTTGGGTACCATCTGGCGCCTCGTAGCAGGGGGTTCCCTGTACGGTTGAACAGATAGACGGTTCCAGCTCGTGAGTGTAAACCGCTCCAAACGATTTGAGATTTACGTTATCGGCCTTATCAAAGTCGAAATATTCGTAGCTTAGGCCGACAAAAATCCGTCGCTTGCCAATAGTCTCCGCGCGATCCGCCAATACGGGTCCAAAACTGGTGGCCTCCTGCATCACTCCGTTGGCAAAGATGAATCCGGAGACCGGTGATGCAAGCGGCACTTGGCTGAGCTGCACGCCAATCTCGGAGTTGACAGGAACCAAACTACTGACGCTCGAAGCCTGGAAGTGAACCGCATGGAACATTGTAGGATAGAGTGGCCCTCCATTATTTGTGCCCACCAGGCCGCCAGGGCCGTAGACCTGCGGAACCACGCAAATCAAATCAGAAGATCGCTTGGCGCCGGAACCCAAGAGGTCCTGGGTCGGGCAGGGGCTCTGGGCCAAGACCGCTGCGGCCACAAAAAGTTGCAGCAAACTGCAAAGCACGGTTAAACGCGACATCCTCAATCTCTCCAGTGTGGATTGGGTCCCGGTTACATCAAACTGTGCCGAACGGCTTGTAAACATAATGGTGAAGCTAAAGCGGATCCCGTAACGAAAATTGCGAGCTCAAAATCTCCGCGAGTAGAAACGTCCACAATGCAGTGAAAACGCCTTGCCTCCAACCGCCGTTTAGTAACCCTGATTTAGCGTGACTAGGGGAACAGAAAGCCATTTTCGATCCGACAAAGTGTCGTCCTGAGTGGTTTGGGGCCCGAGGGAGGTGTTCGGTGAAACCATAGCACAAGCGGGCTCGCTGAACACCTTAAGAGAGCCGGAGGGGATGCCGTGGCGGCTTGGTATGGCGGGGAAGGCTCGTGGAGACTACGGTTTGCCCGACGGTGCAGGTCTGCGGCGTCTGATCGTAGAATTTCTTAAATGAGCGGAATCGCGACCGTCGAGCTTGTTTTTCTCTTACTGCTCTTCTTCATCGTCGTTTTTGGGATCCTTGCTCGAAAGCTTTCGACACCGTATCCCATCATCATGGTGGTCGGCGGACTGCTGCTCAGCTTTGTTCCCGCGGTTCCCGACATCACCCTTGCGCCTGACCTGATTTTTCTGGTCGTGTTGCCCCCTCTGCTCTACGCATCTGCGTGGACAACCTCGTGGCGCGACTTCCGATACAACATCGTCAGCATCTCACTGCTTGCTTTCGGCCTGGTCGCATTTACGGTGATCGGCGTCGCCCTGGCAGCCCCCCACGTCTTCGGCGGTTTCGATTGGAGACTGGGATTGGTACTGGGAGCGATCGTCGCTCCTACCGACGCAATTGCCGCCACATCCATTGCACGCCGTATCGGGCTGCCCAGCCGGATCGTCGACGTCCTCGAAGGAGAGAGCCTCATCAATGACGCTACGGGGCTGCTCGCCCTGGAGTTCGCTGTCGGGATCGTGGTCGAGAAACGCATACCGACCGCGTCCGGCGGCCTGCTCACCTTTGTCTGGCTCACCGCGGGTGGCGTCGCGATTGGTTTGGTGACCGGCTGGATCGTCGACCACTTTGAACGATGGATCGATGATGCGCCCATTGAAGTGACGATCAGCATCCTGGTGCCTTATGTCGCGTATCTGGCTGCCCAGGGAGTTCATGCCTCCGGCGTGCTGG
>JBARKD010000602.1:0-1941 GCA_049800615.1 Acidobacteriaceae bacterium
TTCCCGTGGCTCCAGTCACAAGAATCATTTGCCATCTCCCATACTGTTTGAGATAGGTGCCACAGCGCGGCAGTTGCCCAGCCGGCATATTTGCCGGGGCTGCCCGTCCCCGGGTTGCGGGTCTACACCCGCTTGCGGTGGCCTGGTTCTTGTTTTGGCGGGGATTGATGGCCATCAGGGAGCACCGGCTTGGGCAAATGCGCAACCTCGTATTTGGCCTGGATCAGGGGCCCGCGGACGTCCGGCAAGGATGGGACCTTGTTGTCCGCCCGCCGAATGCGCAATGCGGAAGTCAGATCGCCAAAAGTGCTCCGCCGCCAATCGCTGATGTTCGACTCCCGCACGCCGGTGAATTGTTCCAGAAACTGAAGCACCGAGGTGTGATCGAAGGGTTGACTGCAAACCCATCCTCCGGTAGACCACGGCGAAATGACGATGCAGGGCACTCGGAACCCGCCGCCTATAGGGAGACCGTTTACAAACTCGTGAGCTGTACCCGCGGGAGGCACGGGTGGCGGCACATGATCGAAGATGCCGTCGTTCTCGTCGTAGTTGAGAATAAAAACTGTCTTTGCCCAAACGTCGGGGTTGGCCGCGATGGCGTCGATCTTGCCGGCGACAAAGGCCGCGCCATCCGCCGGCATGTAATCCGGATGTTCCGATTGATAGCTGGTGGGGATTATCCAGGAGACAGCGGGTAAGCGGTCGTTCTTGGCGTCGTCGTCAAACTGGCCTTCCTCGCCGCGTTCCATTGCTTTCGTATACAACGGCGAGCCTATCGCGGCTTGGCGAAATACCTTGAAAGTCTCCAGGAGATTGCAACCGTAGTTGTCCTTTTGCTGATATACCTTCCAGCTAATGCCGGCTTGCTTCAGCCGCTCTGCGTACGTAGTCCAGGTGTATCCGCCCTTGGGCGCCGTATTGCTCAGAATCGGTCCGCCGTGCAGTCCTTCGGGGTCAATCGTGCCCGTCATCCAATACATGCGGTTTGGCCAGGTTGGCCCCATCACCGAACTGTGGTACGTGTCACAGATCGTGAATGCCTCTGCCAGCGCGAACTGGAAGGGAATATCTTCCCGGTTGTAATATCCCATGCAATACGGACCATGCGGTCCATCCGCTTTGCGGTGAGCAGGCAGCCATTGGTCCATCTTGCCGTTGTTCCACGCCTCGTGCTGCACTGCCCAAGCATGGCTGGTGGAGGGAATCTTTTGCGCACTGCTCTTGCGCGTGTCCAGGCGAAAGGGAAGCAGGTACCCACTGGGATTGACTGCATCCGGCTGGTAGAAGACAGATTTTCCGTCCGCCAGTTTTAGAGCGGATGGGTCAGCGAATCCGCGGACGCCGGCGAGCGTTCCAAAATAGTGGTCGAAGGAGCGGTTTTCCTGCATCAGCAGGACCACGTGTTTGATGTCTTTCAGCGAGCCGCTTCGGGGAGGGTCCTGCGCCAACAAGCGCTGTACGTTTGGTGGCATCAGAGCTGAAGCGGCAGCAGCGGCCGCAACCCGGGACGCGCCGGTCAGCAACCGGCGCCGGGTGAGTTTGGAAACAGGAGCGTATGACGAGTCCATCAGGCGGGCGCCCTCTCCTTCGAAAATTGTAGCGGTTTCAAGATGATAACGCGAAACCGCTCAATCATGCCCAAACTGTTGGAGACACTCAACGAGCATCGTGGCCGTGCAGGACTCGCCCATCTCGGTATTAAACATTGCGTGATATAGGTGGGGTTCCTGCCATTGCAGCCCGAGATACTGCCGGACGAACGCAGCTCGCGCTTTGTCCGTTGTGTCGACGAGTTCGATTGCTTTGTCCTGAGTTTCGCCCTTGGAGATCAGTCTGCTGATCTTATGATCGCGGGATGCATAGAGAAATACATGGAAGACGTCCTTGCGCTGGCGGAGGAAGAACTGCGAACCTCGGCCGACAATCACCGACGGACCG
>JBARKD010000603.1:0-15671 GCA_049800615.1 Acidobacteriaceae bacterium
GTCGTCGTGTAGTTGTTCCCGGTGTCGAGAATCAGGTTGCATGGCGATGCCGAGCAGGTGGTCGGCTCAGGATAGAACTTCTGAAACTGCAGGGCAAAGGCGCTCAGCCGGTCTGCGGGGATGATATTCCCTGCGAAGGGTAGGACACTTCCCGTCGCGGGGTTATAAGTGTTCGGGTCATAAATTGTGGTTTTCTGAATCACGTTGAGCGAGGTTGGCACACCGGTCAACCAGGCTGAAAAGTCGCCCTGCCTTTCCGCGTCCGTAGGCACGCGGCCTACGTAGGGACTGCTATCCAGTTGGCGTTGTCCCTCATAATTGAAAAAGAAGAACAGCTTATCTCTCCGGATAGGGCCACCGATCGTACCGCCGAACTGATTGTATCGATGCGGGCCCCGGCGGATACCGAAAGCGTTGTTAACCCAATTATTCGCATCCAGGTCGTCATTTTGAAGGTAGTCGTAGAGTGTGCCATGAAAGCCATTGGTGCCTGTCTTGGTCACGACGTTGACGATTGCCGGCCGATCAAATTTGGCTGCCATCCCGTTGGTTTCGATATTGACCGACTGGATGGCGTCCATATCAGGCAGAATATTCGCCGACTGCGTCAGAAAGTTGATATTCGAAACGCCATCCTGCAAATAGGAGGTCCCTCCTTCCATCTGTCCCGACACGACTAACTCGTTGGGTAGTGTTCCGAAATAGGCGCCGCTTCCTTGCAAATTCACCGTTGCCGCCGATTGAACGCCCGGAGCTGTCGTAACCAGGCCCAGGAAGTTCCGTCCTTCCACCGGCAAAGAGGCGATCTGCGTCTGGTCGAGCAATTGGGAAATCGCGTGGTCGTCTTTCTGTAGCGCCACCGCTCCCCCTCCCCCGGTTGCAGTCACGGTCTCGGTGACTAAACCCACCGTCATATGAACATCAACCACAAGGGATTGGCTCACAGCTAGCGATACCGTTATCTCCTGCTGTTTAAAGCCGGGGTGCGACGCAGAAACCTGGTAGTTCCCTGGCGGAAGGCCTGCTTCCGTATAGAGGCCGTCTCCATTGGCCTGAATCGTTCTCGACACCCCGGTGTCGAGATTTTTGATCTCCACACTGCATCCAGGAATAACCGCATCAGCAGCATCACTTACTCGCCCCGTGATCGTGCCCAGATTGTACTGCGCTCTGGCCGTCTGTACGGTAGATATCACGGTAACGAATACGACAGCAGAACAAAGCGAAAGGGTAAGAGGGCCTCTCATCCGTTGACCTCCCAAACTTCTTCACATAGGTGACAGGACAGCTCGATCGACGCAAAGCCTGAAGCGCGTCGTTACTTCCCGCGGCCGAAATCCAACCACTCCCCCGGGATCACCCTCGTGTTACGTAGTGAGAAATAAAACCCTACGATGAGGGGCAATCTCGATGGCACGGACTCTAGGAGGAACCCTCAAGACTTGTCAAGAAAAATCTGCCTGATGGTCGGATGTATTGGCCATTTGACGCGTCTCGATCTTGCTGGATCTTGGCACTTTCAAGCTGGGACTGCCAAAGGGCTGTGAACGCGGATGGGGAATCCATCCAGGGCTATGCGTATCACCAGGTTTCAAAATGGAAGTTTACAGGATAATTGGTCTGATGATATGGTACCTGCGTCGTCGACTTGTCATCCGTACCGGGGTGAACCCGCTACTGGCCCGCCCGGAGCGACGGGGCTCGAGATGCAGCCAGACACTTTATCGCGATGTGGATTCTCTATAGGCAAGTGGGACAGGTAATTTGCTCGGGCCGCTTTAGGCCGCCCGTGTTTTCGCAGACCGAAGACGGCGCAAGGGGCAAGTCCTATGTAGAACTTGTCTCATATATGGGTCTGGGACTTCTGGTTGGACCCTGAGCCCCGCTTCGAGGGCGGGTCTCATGCGCGGCCTCTCCGAAATTTGTCTATTTATGAGACCAGTTCTAGCAACTTCCCCATCGGCGCCTGGTGAGCCGGCACTCTGCCTCGTTCCCTCTTGCAGGCTGCCAACTGCGGAGCAGAACCATACTCAAAGCACCAATTGGAACGACGATTTGTGACAAGACACGCCATTTACGGACATTTGGTCTGATGATATGCTGCGTGGACTCGCAATAAATGCGATTCCCAAGGGGGTAAAAGTGACAAAGCTACAACGCGAAGAATACGTCAGGACTGGCTACGTTCTGTATCCCGATCTCCTGGCTGCGGGCGCATTGAAAACCCTGCTGGCAGAGATTGATCGCATCAGCGATGGGAACACCCTGGGGTCACATGATAAAACCCGCCTGGAGATGGAGCCTCAGCAAAATGCCGACGGCCGGCTCGTGCGCAGGATCTATGAACCATGTACCCACTACCCCCTATTCCGTGACCTATCGGAATCGCCCAGCCTCCTGGACGCAGTGGAGGCTCTGTTGGGACCCAACCTTTTGTTTCACTACAGCAAGATCAATATGAAGCCGCCGGCAATTGGTTCCGTGGTTGAGTGGCACCAGGATCTTTCTTACTATCCCTTGACCAACTCCTCCTCGCTCGCTGTTCTGATCTATCTGGACGATGCAGATGTCGAAAATGGCTGTTTGCAAATGCTCCCCGGACGGCATGCGGAAGGGCTTCTTGATCATGTCAAAGACGGATACTTTGCGGGCAAAATCGTTGAGCCGGTCGACGAGTCGCGGGCAGTGCCGGTAGAAGGAAAGGCGGGGACCGCGATTTTCATGCATTGCATGACACCGCATGCTTCTGTCACAAATCGATCCAATCGACCACGCCGGACACTGATCCTCAGCTATCGGGCTGCCGACTCCTTCCCAATCTATAGCGGCGATGTTACCGGCGAACTGGAGAAGAGCACCCGTTTGGTAAGGGGCAAGCTCGCCGACTGTGCACGATTCTCATTTCAACATTTTCCCATCCCGCGCCGAAAACAACATGTCGCTTCGCTCTATGAACTGCAGGAGTTGTCGCGTAAACAGACCGC
Source organism: Acidobacteriaceae bacterium (assembly GCA_049800615.1). Taxonomy (GTDB): domain Bacteria; phylum Acidobacteriota; class Terriglobia; order Terriglobales; family Acidobacteriaceae; genus PALSA-350. The sequence goes on from JBARKD010000603.1 coordinate 2,985, forward strand.
CTGACCTACCGTCGCCACCTTGTTACGGAGTCGCCGATCAAGTACTTATGGATTGACTGGGAGCATTGCAACGAAGTGGACAATGTGAGCGAGACCATCCTGTTGCGCAATCTCCTCGAGGCTGCCGCGAGAGCCGCTGCGTGAAACTTCGCGACAAAGTGGCGATCGTCACAGGCGCGGCGGGCGGTATTGGCCGGGCGAGTGCGATCGCTTTTGCTCGTGAAGGCGCGAAGGTAGCCGCTGTGGATATCGACCACAGCCGCGGCCGGGAGACCGTGGAGACAATTCGCGCTGCCGGGTGCATAGCCAGTTTCTATGGTGCCGACGTCTCCAAGGAAGCAGACGTTGCAAGAATGATCGAGGATACGGCTTCGCGATGGGGGCGGATCGACATCCTGTTCAACAATGCTGGAGTCGTGTTGGTAAAACCTCTGGAGGAAACTACCGAAGCAGAGTGGGACCGAGTGATGTCCATTAACCTGAAAGCGGTTTTCCTGGCAATCAAGCATGTTGTGCCGCATTTGCGACGCATCGGTGGAGGCGTCATCCTGAACACAGGGTCTATTGGGAGCATGGTTGGTCAGCTCAAGACCCCAGCGTACATTGCTTCCAAAGGTGCTATTGCCCTGCTTACCAAGACGCTTGCGCTGGACTACGGCAGAGATCACATCCGGGTGAATTGCTTGTGTCCGGGCATTACCGATACACCGATGCTTCGAGAACACCTTGGATCCGGGCCTGAAGGCGAAGCCACAATCCGAAGCCGGATTTCGCGTGTTCCGCTCGGCACTATACTCACACCTGAAGATCTGGCTCGTGCCGCTTTATACCTGGTGTCCGACGATTCGGCTGGCATAACCGGTATTACTCACATCGTGGATGGCGGTCTTTTGGCCGCTGCGGAATACAACGTTCCCCTCTGACTCAAGTTTCGGGAACGACAGAATTCCGGCTACGGCGATGGATCGACTCACTTCACATCCGCGGCCAGGTGAGCGACCCTGAACAAAACCCCGCGTCGATAATTTTGCGGTCTGGTTCGTTACCGGCGTAGACCCATACCATCGCCATCGGCTCATTGGAATCGTTCAGGAAGCGATGCGGCAGCCCCCTTGGAATAAAGGCGGTATCACATCCGCTGAGCTGGTACTTTCTGCCTTCGACCAGGCAATCCGCATTGCCTTCCACAATCGTGATCGATTCGTCGTAATCGTGAGTATGGCAGGGGAGCGAGGCCCCTGGAAGGAATCGGCCGTAGCCGCCGCAAATCCCCACGGCGCCAAATCGGTGAGCGAACAGGTCGCAAAAAAATGCACCCTTGGCAAGTTCGTAGATTGCGTCGTCCTTACACCTGATAATTGTCTCGGGATCGTTCTCTAAAGGATCACTAGAGCCGCGATCAAATACAGCAAAAGTGCGATCGCTTAGTTCCCGAACCGGCTCGGCAGTCGCAAAGGCCCAATGTGCTACTAAATTGTTCGCTGGATTTTCGTTTAGCACTTGATGCGCAACGCTTGCAGGAACATGCACGCAATCTCGTGGACCTAAACGATAGGCCCTGCCTTCAATGAAAACGCGGGCGGTGCCTTCGATCACGGTTACCGCTTCACTGAAATTATGAAGATGATAGGGAAGAAGCCCGCCAGGTCGAAACCTCGCGATCCCGGTACTAAATGTCGTGGCGCCACATACTTTTGCGACGAAGGTGTGGAGGTCGACCTCCCCCTCCATATTCGCGGCCGCTTCCCTCTCACGGGCGGAAATCATCTTCTCCCTTACGATGTTCGGAAATTCTCCCATGCGGCCACCCACAGTCATCAGACCATCATACTAGTACAAACGGTATTTAAAATCCGGCCTGACCCACTGTCAAGGAGTTTCTCGTTCCTCCCGGGAATCGTTTGTGGCCCATTTCTCCAGTAGGAACTCTGGTTACCATAGTGGTTAATCAGTGTTCCCCGCTTGACACTGACGGTACACCTAAACCATTATCGGATGGTCTGACTATTTCGGAAGCGTGCTGATTCTATCAGCAGCGGCATCGCGAGGACGGATGATTGTTTGCTCCATGCGCCGTTGAGCACAATGCATGAATTTGCAACGCAAGGCGATGCCTGACTCAGCCGCCAATGCGACGTTTCGCATTGCTTTCTCCGCCGACTTCTGCGACGAACGAGGCAGGCTGGCCTTTCCTGATATCGGCCTGTCTCTTTTCGACAACATTCCGCGCATAGCATGCGACTTTCTTCGCGAATATCAGCCAGCATATGCGCCTGGTCAGCTGGCCGAATACGACGTCCTGATCTCGTTGAAACCCCGGGTCACGGCAGAGTCGCTTCAGGGAATCTCCAGGCTGTGTGCGATTGGCCGCTGCGGTGTGGGATACGACAACGTCGATCTGGATGCGTGCACCGAACATGGAATCGCTGTTTTTATCACGCCTGGCGGTGTCGTGCGACCGGTGGCGGAATCGATCGTTCTTCTCGTGCTGGCGCTTTCTCATAACCTGATCGTCAAGGACCGCTTGGTGCGTCAGGGAAGCTGGGCTGAGAGCACCAAACGACTCGGACGCGAGCCGCGCCAGCGGGTCGTGGGAACGATCGGCCTGGGCAACATCGCGACGGAGGCGATCCGTCTACTCAGAGTTTTTGATGTGGAAAAATTTCTTGCTTTTGATCCTTATGTATCGCCTGAGCGGGCGGCTCAACTTGGGGTGAATTTGATCTCCCTCAACGACCTCTTGCGCGAGTCAGACTACGTCCTGGTCAACTGCCCACTCACTCCGCAGACACGCGGCTTACTCGGTGGACCGCAGCTTGCGCTCATGAAGCCGGATGCTGTGCTAATCAATACGGCCCGAGGGGCAATTGTCGATGAAGCGGCATTGATCGATGCTTTGCAGAGCCGGAAAATTGGCGGGGCCGCGCTGGATGTCTTCGAGCAGGAACCGCTCAGCGCAAGTTCGCCTCTGGCCACAATGGACAACGTCATCTTGAGTTCGCATTCTATTGCCTGGACCCAGGAGTTATTCAGGGATATGGGCCTTATCGATTGCCAGGGCGCCCTGGCAATCTACCACGGGGAGGTCCCGGAAAATATAGTCAATCCAAAGGTGTTAAGCACACCCGGCTTTTTACAAAAATTAGCCAATTACAAAGCGGCGTTCGCGACTACGGGAGGCGCTTGATGACCACGTTGCGCCGGCGCTTCAGCCAGAGCGAGATTGTTCTGGGACAGATGGTCCTCGAATTTTTCACCCCCGGCATTGGCGCCATGCTGGCTGCCTGCGGACTTGATTTCGTTATCTTCGACATGGAACATGGACGCTGTGATATTTCGTTGCTCGCCGAGATGGTTGCGTCGTGCCGGGGCACCGAAATCGTTCCCATCGCACGAGTACCCGACCCGGCGTATGCGCCTTTGTCGCGTGCTCTGGACGTTGGCGCAAGGGGTGTCATGGTGCCTCGCGTCGAGTCCAGAGCACAGGCCGAAGACATCGTGAGTCAACTCAGGTATGCTCCCGCCGGCAGACGAGGTGTAGCACTCGGCATCGCTCATGATCTCTACCGCGCAGGAAATCCGGAGTTTTTTGCGAAGATGAACGAGGAAATCTGCGTCATCCTCTTGTTGGAAACCGAGACGGCCTTCGAGCACCTGGATGAAATAATCTCCGTGCCAGGTGTAGACGTGGCTTGGATGGGACACTACGACCTCACTGTGTCTATGGGAATCCCGGCACAATTTGATCATCCGCGGTTTCTCTCTGCCATGGACGAACTAATCACTGTGTGCCGGCGCCACGGCGTCGCTCCCGGATTCCTGCCGCCGTCGCCCGAGTCAACCGTTCATTGGATACAGAGAGGATTTCGCGCCATCAGTCTGGGAAGTGATATCGGGGTATTTCTTGATGGCATACGCCGGTTTCGGGCTCAGGTTGAGCGATCGACTCCTACATTTCACCAACGCGTGGCCGGGTGATCATCACGGATGCGTTCTCTAAATACGGCAATATCGAGTCAGGCCGCTACCTGGGGGTCATGGAGAGCATGATCGAAGCAGACGCTACGTCTCACGCACCCGCAAGGAAGCGGATTTGTTCGCCTCTATCTACGACGCGGAGGTCTTCCTCCGACATCCTTATGTCGTTTTGGCGTGACTGGATGTCCGATATCGCGACCTTTGCAGTCAGAGATTTCACGGTAGAATGAGGCAAGAAATGCAATCGGAAAGTCTGACACCCGTTGTAAGAACCACCCTTACCGCCGACATCTGCCGGAAGATGGTTAGCCATCTTATTCGCGGAGTCTGGGCCGAGGGCGAGAAGATTCCTGCGGAGAGAGAACTCTGCCAAACACTGGGTGTAGGTCGCGCCTCCCTCCGTGAGGCCCTCAAAGCGCTCGAAATCATGGGAATGATCGAGACCCGCCTGGGTGATGGTACCTACGTGTGCAAGCGCGCAGATTTTTTTTCGCGGCCATTGCTGTGGGCCATAGCCAGCAGTTCTGAAGCGGACGCCCGGGAACTGATTGAAGCGCGCACCCTTATCGAGGTAGAACTTGCCGGCCTGGCTGCGGAGCGAGCCACCGCGGAACATGTGAGGCAGATCGGCGAACATCTGCGAAAGATGGAGAAAGCAAAGAAGAACCCACAGGAGTTCGTTCAGGCAGACGTGGACTTCCATTTGGCCATCGGCAACGCTGCGTCGAGCAGGATCTTGATGAACGCTCTTCAATTGATTCGCAATCTGCTGCAGCAGTGGATACTGAGTGCTGTCGCCATCAAGGGCGTACCGGAAAAGGCCTGCTTGCAACACAAGCGTGTGTTGCAAGCAATTGAGAACCGGGATGGGGCAGTCGCCCGTAAGGAAATGCGAACTCACCTGCTCGACATGGCGGGATTCGCACCCAAGAAGAAGCGCGGAACCGAGAACTAGATTCACACCTTTCCCAGCTTGGTAGCTCGTCCATCTCAACCCATTCCACGACGAATATATTTCCGGAATGGTCGAAGGATGCTCCATGCGAAGCAATAAACTTTCCAGGTGCAAATTCATTTCGCGCCCGTGTCCGCGTCTTGCGCCAGTCGCTCACTGAATCATCTCCGAGATGCCCAACGGCACAGTTAGGTCGATGACTCTTCACCCGCTGGCTGCCCAGTGGACGACACATCAGACCATCGGGCATTTTTGCTCTTGACAACCGCGGCAAAATCGCCTTAAAGTCCCTGCCATTGAAGTGGTCGGGACATCAGGCCTCGCGAAACTCGAGCCCCGATTTCTGCTTCCTTCGACAGCCGCCCCCGGCAGACAAAAAAAGGATAGAAGATGAGGGATCCCAAAAAACTTTCCCGCAGGACATTTCTTTCGGCCATCGCGTCGACAACCGCGACTTCTTGCCTGCCTGTGACGGGCGCGGCAATTCTAGCCGCGGAGTCGACCGAGACATGCGCGGCCCAATACACTCGGGTTCGTGCCTCGGGTGAAGCCACCATGCCTCCACCAGTGGCCGTTTTCAACGAGGGGTATTGCCTGCTTATAAACCCGGACCATGGCTCCATCACCTCATTTCGGTCCACCTATGGCGTCGACCGGGATTTGCTGATTCCTGATCATGCCGAGTTACCGCTCTTTAAGATCGAATTGATGAACGAGCACCGCGAATTCACAACCGTGAGTTCCTCCCGTGCAAAAACAATTACCGTGCATCGAGTCCAGACCGACAAGGAACACACCATCACCATTGACTATGCGGGAATCGGGGATTTACCCATAGATGCGCAGGTCACCGTGCGGTGCCCGGCCGCCGAACCTCTCACTTATTGGAATCTGACCTTGAAGAACGGCACCAACTCCTGGGTCGGCCATATACAGTTTCCGGTGATAGAAGTGCCCTTCGACAATCTGAAGGACGAACACCTTAGCAACATTCTTTGGTCGATTGGAGACGGCGGATTGGCCGGCCCGGTTGCGCCTTCGATGAAAGCCGGCGGATGGTTTCAAGGCCGGCACAACACTCCTGAAATCTGGCGTTATAACAATTATCCGGGACAGTGGGCAGCTACCCAACTCATGGCGTACTACAACGATCTTGGCGGTCTGTACGTCGCCTGTGACGACAATGCCGGATTGCCTAAGTTTATCGATCCTCTCCTCGAAAGCGACGGAGTCACCATGGGCCTGGGGCACTTTCCTGGTACCCGTGGACCCGGCGAGTACAAATTGCCTTATAACGTGGTGCTTGGTACCTTTCACGGCGATTGGTACGCTGCCGCGGAAATTTACCGTGACTGGGCCTCAAAACAGCCCTTTTGCGCAACCAAACTTCGAGACAGGAAAGATATTCCGCAATGGATAACCGATTCTCCGATCGGAATTATGTTTCCCATGCGCGGCCAAGCTGATTGGGATCCGCCGGCGACGGTAAATCCGGAATATACACCGGCCGCAAACGCACTGCCCTACCTTGAGAAGGTTTCCGCGCAGTTTGACGCTTCGCTCATGCCGCTGGTTTTTAATTGGGAGCATGCCGGGCCGTGGGTCCAGCCGGATGCTTTTCCCCCAGTGGGTGGCGAGGCTTCCATGCGAGAGTTCATGGCAAAAGCCAGCGAGAAGGGGTGGCACCCCGGCATCTATGGGGATGGCCTTAATTGGGTGACCTCGCAGAGAAACACCAAGTACGATGGAATGCCCTACTTCCGTGCTCATGGCGGAGAAGCGGCGGTGGCTATCAATTGGGATGGTACTCCCCTGGAAGAAGGCGCTTTGTCCTCTTGGCGGGCGAGCTATACGACATGCGTGGCCACTCCGAGAGCACGCGAGATGGTGGTCGATATGACCCACCAAATGGCGGAGTTTGGACCGGCCATGGTCCAGCAATTCGATCAGGGGCCCGGACCAAAAGCATGTTACGCGACCAACCATGGTCATCCTCCCGTTCCCGGACCTTGGATGATTGACCATTTCAAAGATCTGCTCCGAGCGGATATGGATGCCGCGCGAACTGTCAACCATGCGATGGCAATGTCGTGTGAGGCAGCTCCACCAGAGACGTTTTTGCAGGACTTTCAGATTTGGGATGCACGCGTCAGAAACTGCCCACTTTACTCCTTCATCTACCACGAGTACGCCAATGGGCATGAAGGTCTTTACACCAACCGCATCAGCGATGAAACACTGCGCCTATCTGTCGCCAGAGCCTTTGTCACGGGCTACATGATTAACTTCACCCTCCGAGATAAAGGTCTGATCACCTACGACTGGGACCAACCCTGGACCCGCGCAATTCCCGATCAGGGCGCAATCTTCGACTGGGCCAAGCGGGTTAATAAGCTGCGTGCGGGGATCGCCCGCGATTATCTTATCTACGGACGAATGCTGCGGCCCTGGACAGTGAGCAATGTAACCCGGCGGGACTTTGGCTGGGGAATGGAGCCTTCGGTGCAATCGGCGACCTGGCAAGCGCCGGACGGCCGCATCGCCGTCATTCTCGCAAACTTTGCTGACTTAGGCGAATCCCCGCGCGTGGAATTGAAGGGATCCGGACAGAAGAAGCTCCGGCTATACATTGACGGCCAACAAAGTGAACGGAACGTCGATCTTCCGACTGTCATCGACCTGGACATGCTGCCTCGTTCTCTTGCCTTGATCGAGGCGCATTGAAAACAGGCCTCGGGTCGGTTGACCAATGTGCCGCTCCGTGCAATTTCTTTGGTGAGCCTTTGGCGCGGTAACAGGGTGGCTTAATTGCCTGCGCAGCCAGCTTCGCAGGCGTAAGGCTGCTTAGCGAAGGTGTTCATCGATAATGTTGCGGTTGGGTGACATTTCCCAGTTTGAAATGATCCACGTCGCGGTCTCTGCCAGTTGGACCGTACCAGGGTCAGTTTCGCCCGCGTAATGATGGGCAAACTGCGCAATTCGCGTAAGAAGTTGTCATTCGAATGCGTTCATTCCTGTGACCTATCCGCATTAACCCGCTGGCGCCAGCGCCGGAAAGACAAATACGTCACATGTGGACCAAGCTGAGGCGAGCAGAACTCATGTTTGGAGTTCAATCCATCAAGCCGGCGAAAACAACGTCGATACGACTTTCAAAATAGCATCGATATTACCAGTATCACCGGTAGACCGGGCGGTTGATTTAGTTTATGTTGCGAGTTGCTGTGAATAAGAAGGATTCGATGCAAAAAGCCGCTCCTGGGCGAGGAACATCCTGGCAGTCATTGACAGGGGATGTGAAGAGAACCCTGCTCGACTGGATTCGGGAGGGACGGTATCCCGCCGGGAGCCAACTCCCGTCGGTTCCGCAGTTGGTCGAGCAGCTTGGCGTTAGCCGCACGGTAGTGCGCGAAGCTTTGCAGGCGCTTGTCGGCATGGACCTGATCGAAATGCGCCCGGGAATGGGGTCGTTTGTAAAATCGGTTCCCCCGGAGATGATCATGAACGCCGATGTGATGGCGGCCCTGATCGACAGCGAGACGATGGTATACGTGGTGCATGCGCGCAAAGTAGTAGAGAGCGCGGTCGCGGCCCTGGCCGCTACAGAAGCAACAGAAAGTGACTTTGCCGCGATGGGGGCAATCGTGGAGCAATTCGGGCCCAAGGGGAGCGCAGACCAGCCGGTATTTGCTATGACGCCCGCGTTCCATGTTGCCGTCGCTCGTGCAACTCACAACCCCATTCTCGAAAGCGTGATTACATCGTTTAATGCACTAATGTCGAAGACCGGCGAATTGCTCGAAAAAGATGCGGGGAGCAGCTACCGGACCCAGGAATACGCTTCGCATCGAGCTTTACTGAGAGTGGCTGAAAAAGCGCGATCCTGAGGCAGCCCGCGAGGCGATGTCCGACCATGTGCAGCAGACATTGGTCGATCTGGAGCGGATTCTGAAGACTCGCCAGGCCGGGCGGCGAGCAGTCACATCCCGGCTTGACGGCCATAGGTAGTACCGATCTGGTGGTATGAGAGCTGGGAAATCGACTGAATGATTCGCATTGAATCCTCTGCACTCATCGTCGAGGTCATGCCGGAAGTGGGCGGCAAGCTGGCCCAGATCCGCGACAAGAGCACACTCTGGAATTTTCTGATCCCGGCGCAGAAACCCTATCGCACGATTCCTATCGATGGCGATTGGCTAAAATACGACACGAGTGGAATGGACGATTGCTTTCCCAATGTTGCCGCAGGCTACTACCCTGAGGCACCGTGGACGAACGTGCAATTGCCCGACCTGGGCTTATGGACACACGGCACATGGGACGTAGTGAAGACCTCGATAAGCGAAGTTGTGATGGAGAAGGCCGGCCAAGACCTACCATATTTTGCAACCAAAACGATCAGGTTCCTGGACGACCGGACACTTCAGTTTTGTTATCGCGTTGAAAACCGCGGCGAAACCGCCTTGCGATGCCTGTGGTCCACGCACCCGTTGATTGCTGTTCCCGACACCTACGAAATCCTGCTGCCTGAAGGAGAATTGAACTATCAGATCTTCCCGCGTGAAAACAGGCAGCATCCGTGGCCTAAATTCAACCATACTTCCCTCTCCAGCGAATGGATTGCACAGGGAAAAACATTGAAGCTGTTCATTGAGGGATTGGCAGACGGATGGTGCGCCTTACGGCTGCCGGCATACACGCTTCGGTTCTCGTTCGATCTGAGCACCGTGCCAGTGGTCGGCCTGTGGTTCAACAACTATGGCTTCCCTCCTGGTGGTAACCCGCCATTCCGATGCATTGCGGTAGAACCATGCACGTCCGCTTCAGATCTGCTCAACGACCTGGATCCCGGGACCTACCCTAGAATCACGGCCCGAGGCGCCGCGCAATGGTCCATACAACTGAGCATCTTGCCCAACACCTCAGGGGATGGCTAGTAGTACCAGGGAAACAATGCCGGTGACTATACCCGCGATTCCGTAGGCACCTATCTTCTCGCGGAATAGGAGTACCCCTGCAGCGGCTACGAGGAAGAGATTGCCACCAGTCGTTACAGGAAAAACGATGTATCCGGGTACTTTACGTTCGAGTGCGAGAAGGCTGAAAAACTGCCCCCCAAAGCTTCCCGCCCCAATCGCGAACGCCATGGCCAATTCTTTCAAGTAGACTCGGCCGCGGTCGGCCAAGAGTGAGGCGAGGCCGAAGACCAAGCCACCGGCGTACCACGCTAACAAGTACTGATAGTGGTATCTCTCTGCCAAACCCTTTTCCGCCAATACCTTCAGTCCGAACGGACCCAGGCCATTGGCCAGGAAGGCGATGAACATTAGCCGCGACCAGGTTGCCGTGCGATTCATGAGCTTCCTTGGGCCGCGATAGCGGTCGCAGCTCGTTTTACTTCGTCGTCCTGCTTGTCTTTCCACAAAAGCAGTATTGAAACGATAGCGAGCACCAGCACGGCAACTTTTTTCCCCTTGACCGGCTCATGGTAGAGCATGACGGACCCGATCGCGGGAACGGCAGCCGATAAACTTATGACTAACCAGCTGGTCGATATCTTTCCAAAACGAACGCCAACCATGAATACGATGACGCCGATCACGCTGGCCACGCCAAAGGGGAGGGCGATAAGGTAGACAACGCGTGGCGCGCCGAATTGAGCACCCCGATATACGATGAGCAGCAGCGCGAAGAGCAGAGCCCATCCATACGCGAGAGTAGAGAGCGCACGGGGTTTGCAACCGCGGGTCTCGGCAAATTTGATGAAGATCCCAATAAGCCCAAAACAAGTCAGCGATAAGATCATATAGAGATAGCCCAATGTCACCTCCGCTCATCACCCTTGCATTAACATCCCCGACTTTAGCATCCATGCGGGCCGAGGCTGACTGCTGTCGACAGCGCCATCGAGGAAAGCGTCCAACGGGCTGAACAGCCTACAGCGCCCATCTTAATCGGGCACGCATCCTAAACTGAGATGACGCAAGAGAGAGCCACGAATGAGATCGACAGAGAGAGTTAACCCAATGCCCACACTCATCCACCATCCCGAACAGATCGACTTTGACAAACCCGGGAAACACCATTACCGGGTCGCATTCCACGTAGATTCGGGCTGGGGATATTCGTTGGTACCCCTTACTGTCATCAACGGCCTGCGCGCGACGGCCGGGGAGGCGCCGCCCGGCCTGGCAGCGTTTGGAGGGACACACGGAAACGAATGGGAGGGCCAAGTAGCAGTCAAGAGCTTGTGCCAAGAGCTTGATCCCGGGCAGATCAGCGGCAGAGTCATCCTTATGCCCCAGTTAAGTAAGAGTGCGTGTGCCGCGAATCAGCGTATTTCCCCCCTTGACAACGTGAATATGAATCGCGCATTTCCCGGCAATCCACGTGGAACTATTTCGTACCGCATTGCGCACTTCGTCAAGTCTTATGTTTTCCCGAAGGTCAGGGTCGTGGTGGATATGCACGCCGGCGGGCGCGAGGGTGGCTTCGCGCTTTGCACCTCATTTCATCCCGTGCCTGACGCCGCGCAGTTTGCAGAGATCTCCAAGGTGGCATCGCTGTTTGACGCACCTTTCATTTTGATCTATTCGAGCCAGATGGCATCGGGCCTCCTTTCCGATGAAGCGGAGGCCGAAGGGAAAATCGCCATCGGCTCCGAGTTTGGGTATGGAGAAGGATTGAATCCCAAGGGAGTACGGCTCGGCTATGAAGGTGTCTTGAATGTGCTGAGGCATTATGGGATGCTACCCGGGACAATCACCAAAATTGATACGCTGCGCGCCAGCCCACCTCGACTGGTGGACGCCCGCAATCTTGAAGACTATGTGCCGTGCCCGTTCAGCGGTATCTGGGAACCGCTTGTTGCTCTTGGCGATGATGTGCAGCAGGGGCAGCTACTGGGACGCATCCACGACTTTTCAGATCATACGGCAGAGCCCATGAATTTGTACGCGCACCGTAGCGGCGTGATGATCATGATGGGTGCAGCGGCGCGCTGCGAAGAAGGTAATACGCTTTATGTGATTGCGCAGGATTATATCACCGCATAACAATCACGGTTATGGACCGGGATGGGTGAGCGGCCCCCGCAATTTCCCTTGCCCCTATCGCCCGAGCAAACGATGTTCCCAGTTCAGGGGCTCGAGCGACCAGGACTCCACTCCGTAAGGTTGCAGCGTGATTTCGGTCGATGGAGATTGAGGGGAGAACCTTATATCGTCCAGTGGCCGAAGACGCGCGTTTTCGTCTCCGGAAGGAGACGCAGCATCGAGCGAACGCCGCTTCGCTATCAATGCCTCCGGGAGTCCCTGCGCGTTCAGGGTGATGGAGACCGGTTTCCCGGAGAAATTCCAGAAGAGAAGATTATAGATTTCGTATTCCTTGTCGTAGGACAGGAATGCGTGCACATCGTCGTCGCTGGAATCAGCTGCCAGACGTGTTCCAGTGACACGCGACAATAACTCGAAGGCGAAATAAGCAGGGCGCATGACATTTTGATAGTCGAACAAGCCCGAATACTGCGGCATACGGTTCCACCAATTGGCCATGAAGGAGGCGCCGCCGGGTGAGAAGAAGGACGCAAACCGGTAGCGGTCCACGTGGTAATCACGAATGTGGTAGAAGCAGGAATACGTCAGGTTCGATTGCTTCATGCGCCAGGCTGTTTCCACGACGAAGGCCGGCTGTATCGAGGGGTTCTGGGGTGGCACGGTTAAAGCCATATTCCACTCATCCAGTATTGTTTCTAC
>JBARKD010000604.1:0-10415 GCA_049800615.1 Acidobacteriaceae bacterium
CGTCCTGCTTGGTGGAAAAAACGTCAGCCGCGTCGATGGCATCCGAGGCGTCTTTCCAGCGTTTCAGCCGGGTATAGATTTGCGCCAGGGCGAGATCGACGTCCCGATCGTCCGCGTTTCCGCGAAGCTGAGCTTTGGCCAGCTTAATGCCCTCATCCACCTTGGCCGTATCCGCCAATTGGGTGGCCAGCATCAGCTGAACGGTCTTGTCCTTGGGCATTGCCTGAGCAGCCTGTTGGGCTACCTGGGTTGCTTTGTCATATTCCTTGGCATCGCGGTAGGCATCCACTTGCCCCTGGTAGCCGCGTTCCGCGTATTCTCCACCCATCGCTATCATTTGCTGATAGGTTTGCACCGCAAGATCCGTCTTATTCTGCTCGCGAGAGACATTGGCCAGGCGGTCGAGGAAGATGGACCGGTTGTTCTTCTCCGCTTCGGCATATTGACCGTCAGCGTGAGTGGTTTGTTTGATGAGTTGCTGCAGGGCCTGTGAGGCCTCGTCGTAGCGTCCGAGCGAATCGTCGATCAGGGCCTCATTGAACCCGATTTCCAGCGAATCGGAGGCCAACGCCTTCGCCTTCTTGAGGGTAGCCAGGGCCTGTTCGTAGTGCCCCTGGCGGCGCTGAATTTCGGAGATCCGCAGATAGGTCTGAGCGTCCTGCGGGTCCGCGGTGGAGATCGCTTCGAAGTGTTTCAGTGCGGGAGCGAACTGATTGTCGTTGAGCAGTGCCTGGGCCAGACCGCGTTCGGCGTCGAGGTTATCGGGTTCCATATCGAACGCCTTCGAGTAGGCATCGATAGCGTTCTTATTTTGCTTGAGCAGGTCATAGCTGCTGCCCAGCGCGTAGTCCATCTTGGCGGTGCGATCATCCTCAGGAACTGCGTTCAGGACCTGAACGGCGTGCGTCGTATCGCCGGAGTCACTGTACAGCCGGGCCAAGTTCAAGACCACATCTTCGGAGTTCGGATCGATGTGTTGCGCCGCTTTGAATTGCTCCTCCGCATGCGGGGTGTCGTGCGAAAGGGTATAAAGCTGCCCCAGAAGCAGCCGGCTTTCGATATCGCTGGGCTGCAGTTCCACGATCTTCGTATACTCCGCGATGGCAAGCTGCAGCACCTTCTCGGAGGGACCGCCATTCTGAACGTTGCCCAGCGACTGGAGATAGACCCGGCCCAACAGCTTGTGAGCGTCCAGGTTGTTGGGCTCGTTTTTGAGGATTTCCTGGGCGGCGAGAACCGCATCCCGTACCCGGCCGGTGCGCAAGTAGAGTTCCGCCAGCCCGTTGTTGAGATATTTTGAATTGGGATCGGCATCCAGCGCCAGCTTGTACTCTTCAATGGCTCGCGTGGCGTACTCCGGACGGCCATAATTGGTGGCCATATCCTCATACATGTGCGCCAGGCCGAAGTGGTAATAGGCGGTCGCGCGGTCGGGCTGTTTTGTGGCCGCGGTGGGGGCGGCAGACTTGGCCGTTTTGTCAGGCGCCGGAGTTACCGCCTTTTGTGCGAGCGTGACGCCCGGCACGAACATGGCTGTGCAGGCAAGGATGGCTGTTTCGCGGATTCTGTTTGAGATTTGAGGCTTAGCCTTGATCGTCATCGGTGGGAGTTCCTGTGCCCGGGCTTCTGTTCTGTTAGATAAACTGACGCCCGGCGGTCCAAACGCGGTGCATAGGAACCCGCATTTTTTTGGTTATGGGTGTGTGCAGCTTCGCGCCAGCGCACCATTGGCCTAAAGCGAATTGTAATCCTGGACAAAAAATCCCGGCACTCCCCTATTCGCGGCATCCGGAAGGATTGATCTGGACCAGCATCTCCGAGTTTAGACCATTTTGGCGAGAAACGGCATTGACACCCGGGGGGCATTTTGCCGTAGCGCCATGACTGCTACACCCCAGGACTCCGCAAAAAATGAACGGGTCAGCCTCGAATGAGAAAGTGGGCTGATGTTTGGCTCCCGGCCCCCCAAGCCTGATCCAACTTTGAGACTTTCCGCAACTCTCCTAATGCCGGAAGTGGCGCATGCCCGTGAACACCATGGCCAGGTTGAGTTTATTGGCCGCGTCAATCACTTCCTGGTCGCGGACCGATCCGCCCGGCTGAATGACCGCGGTCGCCCCGGCTGCGGCTACCGCCTCCAGGCCATCGGCAAACGGGAAGAAGGCGTCGGAAGCAGCGACACACTGAGCCAGAGGTAGAACGGCTTTCATCGCACCGAATTTTGCCGCATCCACGCGGCTCATCTGGCCGGCACCCACTCCAATCGTTTGCCCGTCGCGTGCATAGACGATGGCGTTAGATTTCACGTGCTTGGCGACTCGCCAGGCAAAGAGAAGAGCGTCCATCTCCTCCTTTGACGGCTGGCGCGTCGTGACCATTTTGAGTTCCGCCACCGGGACGTCTCCGACATCCGCGTCCTGCAACAGCAGTCCTCCGGAGATATGCTTGACAACCTTGCCAGGAGGCGTGGGTTTCACCACCAGCAGGCGCAAATTCTTCTTCGCACTGAGCGCTGTCTTCGCCCCCTCGCTGAAGGATGGAGCGGCCACGGCCTCGACAAACAGCTTAGCCATCTCGTTGGCGAGGGGTTCGTCGACCTCGCGATTCACTCCGATCACGCTGCCGAAGGCGGAAACGGGATCTGTAGCGAGCGCTTTCTGGTAGGCTTCCACCGCCGTCGAAGCGACAGCGGCTCCGCAGGGATTGCTGTGCTTGATGATGGCCACGGCTGGCTGATCGAACTCCTGAACGAGTTCCCAGGCGGCATCCAAATCGACCAGGTTGTTGTAGCTAAGTTCTTTGCCCTGAAGCTGCTGCGCACCGGCGATGCCGGCTCCGGAGCCGTCGGCATAAAGCGCCGCGGCCTGATGGGGGTTTTCGCCGTAGCGCAGGTCGGTGGTCTTCGAAACCGCGATCAGCAGGGTCTGGGGGAAATGCGGGGGGCTGAGTTCGGGGTCATCCTGCCGCTCAGCCGCAATCTTATTGAAGGTTTTGGCTATGGCAGCGTCGTACCCCGCGGTCAGAGCAAATGCCTGGCGTGCCAGCCGCCACCTGGTCTCGAGGGAAAGTGCTCCCTTGTGGGCAAGCATTTCGGCCGCAACCGCCTCATAATCGGCCGCAGCGGTGACCACCGCGACATCTTCGAAGTTTTTTGCCGCCGAGCGGACCATGGAGGGTCCACCGATGTCGATGTTCTCTACCAGTTCGCCGAAGGAGGCGCCTCGCTTCCGCGCAGTCTCCTCGAACGCGTAAAGATTCACCACCACCATGTCGATGGGTTCGATCCCTTGTTCGGCCACCGCGGCCAGGTGTTCCGCGCTGCTGCGCAGGTGCAAAATTCCCCCATGCACTTTTGGATGCAAAGTCTTCACCCGGCCATCCAGCATTTCAGGAAAACCAGTGAGATCGGAGACATCGCGCACCGGCAACTCCGCTTCGCGGAGAACGCGCGCGGTGCCTCCGGTGGATATCAGCTCTACATTCATTTGCCGCAGCTGACGGGCAAACTCCACCAGGCCAGTCTTATCGGTCACACTCAAAAGGGCTCTTTTAACCTGTTTGTATTCCACTCAAGACCTGACCTTTTCTGTCATGTTTTAGCTGTCTCCATTTTGCTTAGTTGAGTATGAGATGAACCTGGAGCCCGCTGGGAACCACAGATCGCTCACTTGGCGGACAGCCTTGCTAGGATAGCTTAGCCCTATGCCCACCGATTGGCCCGGAAGCCGACCCCCGCAAAGCCCGGCGGAAATTTTGCCGCCGGAAGATCGCGGGCATCCCGGCACATACCCGAATGGACGAATGGCCGGTTATGACGGGGATCCTCGCGGTATGCCGAGCCCCCCCAGACCCGATAGGGGAAATCGCTGGGCCTCCGCTCCCGCAACCTATACGCTTGTGGGCATTAACTGTGCGGTCTACATTGGGATGGTCCTGAGCGGTGTTTCGGCGACAAATCCTGCTGTCGAGCAGTTGGTGAAGTGGGGCGCTAATTTTGGTGTCTATGTGCTGGCCGGGGAATGGTGGCGTCTGCTTACGGCCGCGTTTGTTCACGTGGGTATTCTTCACCTGGCCACGAACATGTGGTGCTTGTGGAACCTGGGGTTGTTGGGGGAACCGCTCCTGGGACCGGTGGGGATCATCGCCGTATATGTCCTGACGGGTGTCGCCGGAAACCTGCTCAGCACCGCGGTCCATCCGCAGATTGTGGGGGCCGGCGCGTCGGGCGCAGTTTTCGGCTTGGCCGGAGTGCTCATTCTGCTGCTCAAGGCCAAGCTGCTTCCCGTGGCCCCGGAGGAGATTCGCCGGCTACGCCGGAGTGTCATTTATTTCGCCCTGCTGAATTTTGTCATCGGCGGCACTTCGATGTTTCTGCGCACCAGCATTCAGATCGACAACATGGCTCACCTGGGTGGATTTCTTTGCGGCTTGGCGCTGGGGGCGCCGCTGGTGCCGAGAATCGGGTCGGCGAAAAGCCAATATGCCTTCCGTTCCTGGGTAGCGTATGGGGGAATGACCTTATTGCTGCTGGTTTTCGCCCGCGGGATCGCACAATTCTGGCGTAGCTGAAGCAATGCCGGGTGTTCCAATGCCCGGTCACGGAACCCTTTGCGGCACAACGAAAGCGTTCCGGCGAATATGCTATGAAGTCTGCTTCACAGGCTGCGGAACACAGGTTTGCAGCTTGACCAACGTAGAGATGTAGCAGGCGGTGAATGTCGAGATACAGCATCCAGCGCCTCGCTCGTTGCTTCGGCGCGTTCTTCCGCAGCCTGTTCAGCGCGCGGCGGTGGCCGCGAACTTTTTCACCATGGCTAACAGCAATTTGCGATCGCTGTCATTGAGGTTGGTGGCATAGCGCCTTATTTGGGTCAAAAAGCGCAATTCATCATCGCTCAGCTTCTGGGTATTCATCTCCCGGCCCAGCGTGTCCTCGGCAAAAAATTGAGCCAGGGGGATGTCCAGCGCCTGTGCGATCTTGGCCAGCGTGTCTAAAGATGGAACGGTATGCCCGTTTTCCACCCGCGAGAGATAACAGCGCAGCAGGCCCGTGCGCTTCTCGATATCCCCTTGCGACAAACCCTTCTGCAACCGGTATCCCCGGATCGTAACGCCAATCTTCATATGATGAGACCTTTGTCCACAGGTTCCCCTTGATCAACCAGAAAGCAAGGTTATGTCGCCGGTAAATGGTTACAACTGTACTTCCAGGTGTTGGCTGCATAGTTAACACGTCGAACAGTCGACTAGCAAGAAATTTATTGAGGGCGGGGTCTAAATTATTTCGAAATAGGAACTTTGTATCAGCCGTGGTTCATTCGTCTGGGGAAAAGCTGGTTCGCAGGGCAATTGGGAGCCACCTAGAACTTGCACGGCGCCAGTTCCTGATGCGACATCAGTTCATAAATAAGCCACCGTTCACGTCCAGCACGTGACCGGTGATATAGGCGGCCTCCGGGGAGGCGAGGAAAGCGACCGCGTGGGCCACATCCTGATCGCTGCCTGGACGGCCCAGTGGGATATGGCTCAACAACGCATCCCTCTGCTTCTGATCCAGGACTTCGGTCATAGCGGTTTCAATATAACCGGGGGCCACGGCATTGACGGTGATCGAGCGCGAAGCCAGTTCGCGCGCCATAGAGCGGGTGAACCCGATCAGGCCGGCTTTGCTGGCGGCGTAGTTGGCCTGTCCGGCCTGGCCTGTCCGTGCCACGACACTGGTGATGTTGATAATTCTTCCCCAGCGGGCTCGCAGCATGGGATTCAAGAGCGCCTGAGTGAGAAGAAATGCACCTGTAAGGTTGGTGGTTACGACGGCGTCCCAATCGGCACGCTTCATGCGCAAAAGCAGCGTGTCCCGGGTGATGCCCGCATTGTTAACCAGGATGTCCACAGTGCCGAAATGTCCGATCGCAGCTTTTGCGGCGGTCTGGATCGAGGCTTCCTCGGATACATCCATGGTGAACGGTTGCGCCTGGCCCCCGGCAGACACGATTTCCGCCGCCACGGCATCCAGCTTGGAGGCATTGCGAGCAGCCAGAGCGATGCGGGCTCCCTTTTTTGCCAGCGCCAGTGCACAGGCGCGGCCGATTCCTTGCGATGCGCCGGTGACGAGCGCGGTTTTTCCTTCCAGGTTTTCCATGATTCCGGTCACAAGAAGCGAGGGTAACAGATGGTGGGTGGCTAAACGACTCCCGCCGGGCGCACTGTGGCGGCTTCGAGGGCGGGCAGTTTCCCCCACGTTTTATCCAGCGACCAGAGGTAGACGACCAGCTCGCGGGAGTAATGCAGCAGGGGCGGTGTGGGCGGGAGCTCTATGCCATACATGGCAGGGAGGTCATTGAGCTCAATTTCCGCTTCCGCTGCTTCCAGAGGCCAGGGCATATGGTGAATGTCGCCTCGCAGCAACTGGCCGCCGCGATTGGTGGTGAAGAGGCAATAGCGCTCCGTGAGAAAGTGCTCGATGGTTCCCGGACGGCTTTGATCCAGGGCACGTATCTGGCCAAGGCCGCGGTAATGGGCGCGAAAGCGTACCGGCTTGGCGGTCAGAAGGCGTTCGCTCTGGTAGGTAAATTCACGCTCGCTCCGTGCCCGAATCGACATCTTGGCCCAGTGGTAGGGCAAATGAAAAACAGACTTGGCGAAAATGACGGCCAGGGGATTGGAAGCTTCGAGGCAGAAAAAATATACGCCCGCGCGATTCGTATTTCGCTCCCGCACGTAGGTTCTTAAATTGAGTTCGGGAAACCGGCTTGCTCCGAGTATCCTGGGTACCCCGCGCAGCTGGACCCGGTCCATCCAGAAAGGAACCACACCCACCCATGCGGATTGGTCGAAGATGTCCACCTGCAGGCCGGGGGGCAGCAACGATTCCAGCTTGGCGGGTGGGATTGCCCAGTGAGCAAACAAAAGGTCGTTCCAGCGCTGCATCATCGACCATGGGCGCTTGGGCAAAGCGTAGGGCCGATGCCTTACCGCCGAGAGGGCGTCTTCAGGGTCGGTATACCAGGTCAAATTGCGGCTAGTGGCCATAAGAGCGGATCACTCCGAAAAGGCTCAACCGTACCGCGGCTGCAGGTCAATCTTATCGCAGTTCCGCTTCCCGGGCATCGGCATTACTCATGAGGTAAGCGAGGGCGCTCAAGGGGCCCGCGTCGAAGGAAATGGACTATCCTGAATTTAAATCATGATGCAAAGCGACCGCGCCACTTTGTTCACTCCAGCTGAAGCTCCGCGAAACCAGACTGAAGTTTATGCCGTGCATGGGGCCGATCCCGAAGTCCTGGCCTACGCCATGGCAAAGTATTCCCGATCCGCGCTCTCCATGAAGGAATCGCTGAGGGAAATCTCCACCCAGCGCGCCGAACATTTTCTCAACACCTTTTACTTCCAGTATGGGCACCGGTCTATTGCGGATCTGGCGCATATCGCCTTCGCGATTGAACGATTATCGCTGCTGGCCGCCATCATCCTGGTAGATGAGCCACGCTGGGATGGCCAGGAGCGTTCGACTCGCTATCAGAATTTTCAAAAGAGCGGTTGGTTCCTGCCGGACTTCACGGCAAGTCCCGCCCACCGAGCGGTGTTTACCGAAGGGGTTGAAGCGCTATTTGCCGAGTATCACTCCTGCTCGGAGGCCATGTTCGCTCATCTGAAAGGGCGCACTCCACGGCCGGCGGAAATGAAAGAGGAGACGTACAACCGGGCTCTGCGGGCGCGCGCTTTCGACATCTCGCGCTACCTGCTGCCGCTGGCCACCAATACGTCGCTGGGCCAGATTGTGAATGCGCGTACGCTCGAGGCCCAGATCTCGCGCCTGCTGTCTGACCCTCATGAAGAAGTTCGCCAACTCGGCGAGCGCCTGCGTGAAGCGGCGGCAGGCTCAGCCTGGAATTCGCAAGGCGAAGCCCTGAGCAAGCTGCAACGCGAGATCGCCGCTCTTGACCCGGCCCTGGGCGCCGATGCGGAAGCTTTGCTGAGCCGCGAGGTCAGGATCGCGCCGACACTGGTGAAGTATGCCGCGGCAAACGACTACGCAACCCGCACGCGCAGTGAACTGACGCAGGCCGCCAGTGAGTTGATGAAGGGTGCGCCGGTGGATCTGCCGGCCGGTGTGGTTGACCTGCTGGATAACGAGCCGCTCGAAATCGATCTCGCGACCACCTTGCTTTATCGAGTCAGCCACTACCCCTATCGCCAGATTGCGCGCCAGGTTAAATCGCTGGACGAAGCGCGGCGCAACGAGCTCATCGCTTTGGGCGCGAGCGATCGCGGCCGCCATGACGAATTACTGCGCGAGTTTTCCTGCGGGCAAAGTTTGCGTTTTGACATCCTGATGGATATTGGCGGATTTCGCGACATGCACCGTCATCGCCGTTGCATTCAAATCCTCCAGCCGTTCACCAGTGCCCACGGATACGAGATACCGGAAGGCCTGGCGGAAGCCGGCCTGCGGCCAGTCTATGATGCCGCCATGAGCCAGGCCCATGAAGCCTTCATTCATGTTTCGCGGGCCGGCCAGACCGAGAATGCGCGTTACGTTCTGCCGCTGGGAACGCGAACCCGTGCCCTGTTCAAAATGGACTTCGCCGAAGCCCTCTATATTGCGGAACTGCGCTCTGCTCCTGCAGGCCACTTCTCCTACCGGCGTGTTGCCTGGGAGATGTACCAGGCAGTGGCGCAAAGGCATCCGGCGCTGGCCCAGTACTTTCGGGTTGCCGACATTCATGAGCCGGTCGACCTGCTGCAGCGGTAGCTTTGCCGCGGTGGTATGATCCACTACATTCTTATTGGAGATTTCCCATGGCAGACGATCGTTCCCGCGCCATTGAATTGGCATTAGCACAAATTGAAAAGCAATTCGGCAAAGGCTCGATCATGCGCCTCGGTAGCAAAGAGGCGATTGTTCCGATCTCCGTGATTTCGACCGGCTCGATTTCGTTCGACGCCGCTCTTGGTGTAGGGGGCGTTCCCCGCGGCCGTGTGATCGAGATTTTCGGCCCTGAATCCTCGGGCAAAACCACCATCACTTTGCAGATCATCGCCGAGGCCCAGAAAGCGGGTGGTATGGCGGCATTTGTCGACGCAGAGCATGCGCTCGATCCGATCTACGCCAAGAAACTCGGTGTGGATGTGGATAACCTGCTGGTTTCTCAACCCGACTATGGCGAGCAGGCCCTGGAGATCACGGAGGCCCTGGTAAGGTCCGGGGCCATCGACGTGCTGGTGGTGGACTCGGTCGCTGCCCTGGTGCCCAAGGCGGAACTAGACGGCGAAATGGGCGACTCTCATATGGGGTTGCAGGCGCGGCTCATGTCGCAGGCGCTGCGCAAGCTGACCGGCACGGTTTCGAAATCGCGCACGTCGCTGATCTTCATCAACCAGATTCGAGAGAAGATTGGGGTAATGTTTGGCAACCCGGAAACGACCACCGGCGGCCGCGCACTCAAGTTCTACTCTTCGGTTCGCATAGATATTCGCCGCATCGCCGCGGTCAAGGAAGGCGACGTTGTGGTCGGCTCGCGCACCAAGGTGAAAGTGGTGAAGAACAAGGTAGCCGCGCCGTTCCGCGAGGCCGAGTTCGACATCCTGTACGGAGAAGGCATCTCCCGCGAGGGCGATGTGCTCGATCTTGCCGTTACCCACAATATCGTGGAGAAATCCGGCGCCTGGTATAGCTATGCAGGCGAGCGCATCGGTCAGGGCAGAGAAAACGTGCGCGGGTTCCTGAAAGATCATCCGGACATTTTTGCTCGCGTCGACGGACAGCTGCGCGAGAAGCTAGGCCTGACGAGCGTGAAGCCGGCGGAGATCCCGGCGGTTCCGGTGAATGGATCCGCCCAGGCTGTCGACGCTGTCAAGACGCCGTCGCGTCTGCGGCAGTAGTACTTGAGCAACGTCAAAGCCATTTATCCGGGCAGCTTTGATCCGTTGACCAACGGCCATTTGGACCTGATTGCGCGCGGAGCCAAGATCTTCGACCATCTGGTGGTTGCGATCCTGAAAAACTCCGAGAAGGCGCCGCTCTTTTCCGTCCCGGAACGCATCGAGATGCTCAGCGAAGCGGTGCAACCCTTTGGCAATGTTTCGGTGGCCACGTTCGATGGGCTGCTGGTGGATTTTGTCGTGAAAGAGGGCGCACAGGCGATCCTGCGCGGGGTTCGCGCCATCAGCGATTACGAGTATGAGTTGCAGATGGCGCTGATGAACCGGCGGCTCGCGGCGCAGGTGGAAACCGTCTTTCTTATGGCTGATGAGAAGTACTCCTATGTCAGCTCGCGGCTGATTAAAAATGTGTTCGAACTGGGCGGCTCGGTGGAGGGGCTGGTTCCAGAGACGGTGATCCGGCGTTTGCAGGCGCGTGTATCGCCCGATAAGCCCCGCTAGCCCGGACATCCCTCAGCGGCTGAAGCCCC
>JBARKD010000605.1:0-3477 GCA_049800615.1 Acidobacteriaceae bacterium
CTCTCAATTCCAATCAACCAAACTGTACCTGCGCGTCGCAGGAGAAGCCGCCAATGCGCCGCTCCCACACCGTTAGTCCGCTGAAGCGCCGGTCGAGCACATCGTAGGCCGTGCCGTTCATACTCAGAAATACATCCATGGCGGCCGAAGACGACCAGTGGTCCAAAGTAAAAAACCTGCCCATATTGCCGGCACTGCCCAGCAGTTCCAATCCCTGGAACTCGGGGGAGCGGCGGAACAGGCGCGCCCAGTCGCCCTCCGGACCATACGCGGCGACAAACTCGGATTCGCATTCCGGCTTCACCTGGAACTCCCACACCACGATGTAGGCGCTGGCGGCGGCTGCCGGCAAAGCTATTTCAGTAGTAGGCATAAACTTTCAAAAACTTAGCCCGCAGCTCTTGCGGCACCTGCTCCACCAGGGACAGGTAACACTCCCGCACCTGCCCGCGGTCCGAGTCGCACAGGGACCGGTAGGTCTCGGCAGTGGGAGCGCCCAGCAAACCACGCGCGAGAAGCCCCTCGAAGTCCCGCACCCGGAGCCTGACCCGCCGTACCCGCTCAAGAAAGCCGGTCACGTTGCCGGGCATAAACAAGGACTCCAACGAGGCCTTGATGGAGGCGACGCGCGCCTCATCCACAATCGGTAAGACTGTCTGCACGAACATTTCGGAGGCATTCACCTAAAAAAACCTTGGAGCGGGAGACGGGAATCGAACCCGCGACCAACAGCTTGGAAGGCTGTGACTCTACCACTGAGTTACTCCCGCTAAAACACTTGCGGAAAATACGACCCTTTGTATCAGGGCCCGGCGTCAGCCGGGCCGTAAGAGAGGACAATAATTTTGGGCTTTAGCCTCTGGTACGCTAGCCCCGAATAACGACGATCACACAAAAATTCTGGAGCTGATGACCGGGATTGAACCGGTGACCTCTCCCTTACCAAGGGAGTGCTCTACCGACTGAGCTACATCAGCCTCGAAAAACCCTGCGGTCATGCTACCGCGAAGCGTACGCGGTGAGCACTATCCGCAGCGCGAAAAAACCCAACAACACCAACACGAGCGAGCGTACGCGGCCGGGATCGATGGTTTTTGCCGTTACCCCCGCAAGCAGCAACAGCAAAACCAGAGAGACCCACATCCGCCCCGGCGATCGCGCTTCCAGGTTCATTTCCCAACTCTGGTGTTACCAATCCTGGTGCACAGGGGAGGATTCGAACCTCCGTAGCTCTAGGAGCGGCAGATTTACAGTCTGCTGCCATTAACCACTCGGCCACCTGTGCACAACTCGAAAAACCGCAGAGCGACCCTCCACACCAGTCTATTTCAAACGCTTTCCGTGGGGAGAAGCTCGAAGGAAACAAGGACGTCAGTATGGATAATGATTGCGGCGGGGTACTCCGGGCCGAAGACTCTGGAGCTGGCGAAGGGACTTGAACCCCCGACCGTCTGATTACAAATCAGATGCTCTACCAGCTGAGCTACGCCAGCCCGAACAGCCATGATTCTGCGCAAAAGCCAGGATCACAATTGCCAAGATTACCACAGAATGAGGGCGAACTGTGGCTGGGGCGCGATGCTATGATTCCTGCACTGCTGAGGGCGGCAAGGCCCGCGAAATCGGTTTTTCCCGAGCCTCTAACCCAGACCACGCATGGCCAGGCGCACTCGAGCGACCGTCATCATAGTTTTCTTAGCGATTTTGCTTCTGGGATTGGCTGCCTGGCTGCGGCGCAAGGCACCCCCCGAAGTCGCCCGGCTGCTTCCCGAATCCGATTGCATCCTGTATTTCAATATCCGGCCGTTGCGCGCCTATACCCATTTCGATCGGAATCAGGTGCCTCACGATCCCAAATATCAGGCTTTTATTGACGCCACGGGGTTTGAATTCGAGCGCGACCTGGACGAAGTAGCCTTCGGACTGCATCGCATGACCAATCCCCTGGGTCCCAACGGGCTGGTAGCCTTCTCCGAGGTTTTTTTGGGTCATATCGACGGCAAGCGGATGGCCCGGTACCTCGGCTCCATCGCGTCCCAGACGGAGGAGTATGCGGGCCACACCATTTATGACATTCCCAGCCAGGGCCGTACCGTGCGCGTGGCGCTCCTCGGCTATGACATGGTGGCGGCGTCCAACACCCCGACTCCGGAGCAGATTCACTCCATGCTGGACCGTTACCGGACCTCGGCTCTGCCTTTCTCCGGATCCTCGTTGCTCAGCGAGCATTACGCCGAGGTGCCGCTACTTTCGGTCGCCTGGGGAATCGGCAAAGTGAGTGTGCCGCTCAAGAGCGACGGCATCCGCATCCTGGGTTTCCAGTTTCCCGTGGCCTTGAATACCACCTTTATCGGCTCGCTGCACTGGGCTGGAGCCTTGCGCCTGCGGGTCGAGGAGATCGCCCCTACGGAAATGGCGGCCACGGTTTCTTCCGATACCTTGAGCACCATGATCGCGATCGGCAGGGCCACCGAGAACAACCTGCCGTCCTCGATGACGAATCCCGACCTGCGCGCCCTGCTCAATTCAACCAACATCGAGCATAAGAAAGATCGCGCCGTGGTGACCGCCACCTTGCCGGTGGGGCTGCTGCAGAAGCTGGTCGCCGCGCCCGATTCCTTGCGCTCCCTGCCTCAGCCCGGAGCAAAACAGTAGCGCCGGATCAAGCAGGATTGATAAGGGGTTGTAACAACGGGTGTTTTAAAGGCGCAAAGGGATTGGCGATGGTGACGCCCTGCCAGATAAAACCATCCTGCATGTCCTCAGACAGTAACAGGCGACAATCCGCCTGGGCCGCGGCTGTTAAAACGACAGCGTCCCAGAAGCTGAACGAATGACTCACCACCAGGTCCGCCGCCGCGAGAAGGGTACTTGCCGAGGTCGGAAAGACCGGAAAAGCGGTACGCCAACTGAGAATAGCGGCGCGGGCACTCCCCGCAGATCGCCCTGCTTTGCGCACCAGAACCTGAAAGAGCTCTCCCAGCGTCTGCGCGGGCAAAACAACCGAGCCCGGCGGCAAGCATTTCACTAAATCGAGCGCCCTGTCCCTCATCGAGGGTCCGTTGACCCCTTCTGCGCAGGCGAGCACATTCGTATCCAGCGCAACCCTCACTGGCCGTCCTCGTATAGCTCATCCCGAGTCCACCGAGCCGCTTTGGCAACCGGTTGATCCCGCAATCGCGCCAGAAGGGCCTCGCGAGCGCTGCCCTCCATCGTCTGGTTATCATCCGCAGGGCAGATCCGGGCAACTGGCTTTCCATGGCTGGTTATGAGATAGCTACGACCCTGCCGGACACCTTGTAAAAGGTGGGAGAACTTACGATTTGCATCCGCAGCCGAGACCGATTCTTCCACTTTTTCACCCAGCACCTAAAGTAGTGATAGTAACTACTATACCCGTCTTCGGGAGAAACCCGCGATTTTCGGTGGCAGGTCAGGCAAAACCGCAGATCCCTCGGCGGCTGAAGCCGGTCTTCT
>JBARKD010000606.1:0-6330 GCA_049800615.1 Acidobacteriaceae bacterium
GAGCGGCCCTGCTCACGGGCCCAACCATGGTGGCCCAGGTGCAAACGATCGTGCCGCCGCCCGTTCCCGGCGCGAAGCCCGTCACAGTGGAACACATCAAAATCAACGGTGCAGCTTTGCAGGGCAATCTCGAGGGAGACGCGGTGGACCGGGACGTGTTCGTTTTCTTGCCGCCCGCCTATAACAAGAATAAGCATCGTCGCTATCCCGTCCTTTACGCTCTGCACGGCTACTCGATCGGCGCGGAACAATGGACACACGAAATCCACGTGCCGCAAACCATTGAAGGCGCGTTTGTCCAGGGCGCAAATGAAATGATTGTCGTACTGCCGGATTCCAAGACCATGCACGGCGGGTCGATGTATTCGAGCTCAGTCACGACTGGGGACTTTGAGAAGTTCATCGCCCACGATGTGGTCGCTTATGTCGACGCACACTACCGGACGATTTCCAGGCGCGAGAGTCGCGGATTAGTGGGTCACTCTATGGGTGGCTATGGCGCGGCCCGCATCGGGATGAAACACCCGGACGTTTTCGGCAGCCTGTACATCATGAGCCCGTGTTGTTTGTCTCCCCACCCGGCCAGTCCGGAGCAGGAAAAGGCCCTGGAAGCGGTGAAGACGGCAGAAGATTCCGCCAAACTCCCCTTCTTCACGCGTGTTCAATTGGCCATCGCGGCGGCATGGTCGCCTAACCCGAAAAATCCACCGCTTTACCTAGACCTGCCGGTGAAAGATGGAGTTGTTCAACAAGAAATCCTGGCGAAATGGACGGCAAACGCACCCCTCGCCTTCGTGGATCAATACATTGACAATTTGAAGCAGTATCACGGCGTCGCCATGGATGTGGGGGATCAGGATGGCCTGCGGGTTGATGCCGCAAAATTGCATGAGGTCTTTGACAAGTATGGAATTGCCAACACCTTTGAGGTCTATTCGGGGACGCATACCAGCGCGGTAGCAGACCGTTTTCAAAATCATGTGCTGCCGTTTTTCAGCAGGAACCTGTGCTTCCGGACAAGTTGTCCGTAGGCAGGCAATACAGAACGACCACCATGATGAATCGTTCGCTCTGCGTGTGTATTTCCCTGCTTGTACCTGACGACTCGCTGGGCCAACGATCAGCCGTTTCGCCTCGGCGTATGCAGGTACGCGTCCTTTGCCAGCACGGATACGAAAGGTACGGTCAGAATGACCGCCATCACGACGTGGATGATGCTGATTTTCGTAACGACCGAGTACTGTGCCAGTTGCGCCAGGCTGAGCGCCGGCGCGCCGCGGCCCCAGTTGTCCATAGCGGCCCGAGGCCAGGCTTCTGTCCAGAGTGAAAGAGCTCCGACAAACATCGTCCACACAACGAGGAGAGCTATCCAGGCGGCCCGGGGGTGACGGGACCGTCTGCTGTAGCGAATTCCCAAAAATGCCGGAATAAGCACGAATGGGAAGCTCATGAGGAGCGGTAGCCATGCCAGCCACGTGGGCCACAAAACTCCGTAGAACAGGGGTTCCTTTACGCCTGCAATGCCAAGATAGAGGCTGAAGAACAGACCGGCACTTATCCAAATCGTTCTCAGCGATATTCTGCCTAAAGCGACCCCGCTACCCCACGACCATGTGATCAAGGCTGCGGCTCGAAAAGAAAATCCCGCCCGCTGTGCTACAGGGGTCAACCCGTCTTCGTATCTCACCGCGTGATGTAACCACATTTGAATGCCCAGCCAAATTCCGCCATCCAGTTCAAAGGATTGCGATACCAGTAGCCAACAAACGGGTACGACAAACGCGGCCACGGCAATCCAGGGATTCCAGGCTCTCCAGGGCTTGAGTTGACGCCGCACGATCAGCCCAAGGAGGGTCTGAACAACCTGCCGATCCGTCAGCCCAAGTTCGATGCAATCGCCACAGAACGCCTCCCTTTCTGCCGGACCAAGCGTGCCGGAAAGGACATCCCTGAAGCGAACCCACAGGCTGCTCACTTGCGCATCCCTGTTCGCTGGGGGCGCCATGCCGTTCCCCGGCTAACGGCTGCCACAGCTTCGTAAAACTCCGTCGCCGCATCGATTCCCTTAGGTAGAACCCGCACCATGCGCCTGGCGCGGCCCCCTCGTTCCGGAGTCGGGTCGCCAATCCAGGTCTTGATCATTCCCTTCGCTTCGAGACGGTCCAGGGTCGTGTAGAGCCCCCCGAGGGAGCACTTCCGCCGCGTGGCCTTTTCGATCTCTTGTACGATCGCGGCGCCATAGGCGTTGTCACCGAGACGGACACTTCCAGCCAGAATCAAATACTCAAATTCGCCCAGCATCATTCCTTACATTGTGATATAAATCGACTGTGCCGTCAAAGCGCATCGCCGGCAATCGCACCGGAGGTCATGTATGAAGCAGTCACGTTCGTCCACCACTCCATTATCTGGTCCTCTATCTGGTCCTCTATTTGATCTCGGATCGAGAAGGCATTTGCTCCAGTCGGGTGTGATGGCCCTCGCAGCCGGACTACTCCTTTGCACACTAAGAGTCTCGCCGTTAAATGCCGCAGACCGCGGTGCAAATGCGCCCACGGCGAAGACCGACCAGCTTGTGCCGAAGGATCAACGAAAGCCTGCGCCTGAGTTTTCCCTGATCAGTTCCCAGGGGACTCTTTTGAAGCTCGCTGACTATCGGGGAAAGATTGTGCTGCTGGATTTCTGGGCAACATGGTGCGGAGGGTGCAAGATCGAAATTCCCTGGTATATGGAGTTCGACCAAAAGTACAAGCCGGAAGGCCTGGCGGTAATTGGCGTATCCATGGACGAAGACGGTTGGAAATCGGTCAAGCCCTTTCTGGCCCAAGAGAGGGATCCCGAGACAGGGGGCCATACGGCTATGAAATATCCGGTCGTCATCGGCAACGACACTTTGGGCAAAGCATACAACCTCACCTCCATGCCCATGACCTTGCTGATTGATCGCCAGGGAAAGATCGCCTTATCGCACACAGGCATGGTCAATAAAGACGACTTCGAGCGTCATATTCAAGATTTGCTCCACTGAGGTTTGCCCCGGCCGTCTGTTGGAGGCGCCGCATAGGAAATTCACCTACTATGTTCTGTGAAGCAAATTTCCCGTCCAAAAATGATGTTGCGCATGGACCGTTTCGGCCGTCTCTGGCTCGGTGCACTGTTGTCTTGCCTGATCTGTACCGGATGGTCGCAGAGTGCCTCAACCAACAACGCCTCTCCGCAAATTTTTGTCGACAAGGTTGTCGTGGTTGACGATGAAACCGGCCTTGCCGATTCCATCCGGGAAACGCTTCAACCACGCGAGGGGCAAACGTATTCTGCCGAACAGGATTCCGCAGTACGCTCAGAGGTTGAAAAACAGTTGGCGGCGCATGGCTACCTGGAAGCCACCGCCGCGGTTACACATGATGCTCCCCGGCAGGATGGCAATCGATACCTGGTAGACCTTCAGGTCTCGGTTACACCCGGACGGCAGTACCGCATCTCCTCGATCAGCGCGGGAGGCGGTCCTCTTCTGCCAAGCCGGGATCTTTCGCCTTCCTTCAGCTCGAAACCAGGCGACCTCGCCGGGGAGGGTGCTTTTGGGCGCGTCCCGGCGGATTTGCGCGCCTACTATTGGCGCTATGGATATGCGGACGTGGAGACGCCCGTGTCCGCGGAACTGGACCGCGAACACGCGACCGTTGCCTATCGTCTCGACGTTGCACCCGGCCCGCTCTACCACGTGCGCAGCCTGAGTATCGAAAACCTGAATGCGGATCAGCAAAGCAAAGTACGAACGCTATTGGGTCTGAAGCCGGGAGACGTATTCGATCAGACAGCGGTGACGGGACTGTATCGCAAAATTCCCACGGAACCGATGCTCTCCGGTTATGGGTTCACCTTCGCGCCAAAAGAGGATAAAACTGCCGCCGTGGTGGATGTAGTTCTCGACTTTCACAAAAAAGTGCCAGGCGCCAACATTATTTTCCGGTAGGTTGCTGGGCACGCCAGATCGGCTGCGTGAACACTCCATCACCGGCAACATCCCAGATCTCGAGCCGCGCCCAGATCCATTCCGGGGTCTTTTCGCTCCAGGCATAGGTGTGACTGTCGAACGCAGGGGTGGAGTCGAGAGGGATAGTTTCTCGATGCGTCGTTTTTCCGTCCCCCCATACGACGGCCGCCAACCTTAAAGGAAAGGTTGAAGTTACGCGCGCATTCACTTGCACCTCGCCGCTGCCCTTCGCGGACAATTCGAAGGCTGGAAGCAGGACTTCTCCCGTGCTGATGAAGCCGTCGCCCGTTTGCACCGATTTTAGGATCTCGTCGTAATGGTCGAAACTGGGCAAGTGGGGCAAATGTAAGTAATTCAGGTTGAGCAGCCCATAGAGTTCGTCCGTTTCGCTCAGCTGGAAAACATCGATCTCCCCCAACATGTGCTTGCGCAATCCGAGATTGTTAAGGTCGTCGATGGTTTTGAATCCGCGTTGTCCGAGTTGCGCCAGCGATAAGTCGGAAGGCATGGACTTCCAACCGGTGCCGAGATAACTGGGATCACGAAAATAACCTGTGTTGAGGATCTTGTCCGGAAATCCGGTGGAACCTTTGGTGCGCGGATGGGTCTGATAAACGTAGCCGCCCTCGGCTTTGATGAGCGCCCACATCTCGTCGGTGGAGTGCACCCGGTAGACGGTTCCGTATTTCGTATCGGCGCTTTTGAAGGGCTGGCCGGGGCTTCGGTTCTGCATCCAGTAAACCGGTCGGGGAAAAACGAGAGCCCAGTGGCCGCCAAGATAAACATTCGCTTCCTCGGCCGGAATCAGGAGGAACTTCGCATCTGACTGGGCGCGGCACATCTTGTAGTACTCATCCAGTTCGTGCAGCCGCAGCTCAGTCAGGTCGGCAGGATGGCCATCACCGTGGAAATCATTGATCATGGCCGCATCGATTCCGGCCCTCTCCATGACCGGCTTGAAGGGAGGAATCCAGGCGCTTCCCTTCTCCATCGCCTGCACCGTGTACGCGAGATGCCAATGGGGCGCGAAGGTGATGAACCCATCCAGATGGGGAAAACGGTCGTTATGGGTGTAAGCCAAAACGTCCTTAAGGGTCGAATCAGGACTGCCTGCTCCGGGCAGGAGAAACAGCCCCATTTCCTGCACTGTGCCTGGGGGTGCGTTCATCCATGGATCGATGCCGGTATTGTCGTCGGGGTATTGCTGCACACCGAGGCCGACTTGTCCGCGCCAGGCCGTGTACCAGAGATAGCCCTGGTTGGTGGTGTAATCCCGCGCAAACATGTAACGATGCGGGGGAGGAAACACGGCGAGACTGCCGGTCCCCATTTTCGCCGCGACGGCCCGGTAGCGCACAGTTAACGTATGACGCTCTGAGCCGTAGGGAGAAGTGACCCTGGTCAGCTTGCCGCCGGCATCGTAGTAAACCATTGAAGAGGCCATGTTGCCGCCGGCACGGATATCCTGCGGCGAGGCCATCTGCAATCCGGCAT
Organism: Acidobacteriaceae bacterium; assembly: GCA_049800615.1. Lineage (GTDB taxonomy): Bacteria > Acidobacteriota > Terriglobia > Terriglobales > Acidobacteriaceae > PALSA-350. The sequence goes on from JBARKD010000606.1 coordinate 5,489, forward strand.
CGTAGAAGTAGGCGGTGTCGGGCTCCTGATTGCTTAGCAAAGCTACCTGCTGAATCAGGGGCGTGCCGGGATAAAAGATGTAGCGCAGTTCCCCGGAAAAGATACCCAGCTTCATTCCGTTGAAGGTGACCTCAACGCGGTTGCCGGTGGTGCGCGCGGCGACCGTGGTCGGATGAAACTCCTGCATGAAGCGGCGTGTGCCCGCCGGGTTTGCCGGAGGAAAGTCGAAAAAGGCATCCCAGCCTCCGCTGCGTTTGCCTGTGGTGCAGCGATAGACAGGTTGAGCAAGTGTGACCACGTCTCTGCCGTTTACAGCGATAGCAGTAATCAGCGGCTTGGCGGTGTCAAGGGAGAATGTCGCCTCCCACCGATCGGAGATGCTGTCACGCCAACTGACCTTGAGCGACTGAGCATCCTGAGCAACCGCGATAGGCCCTGGGCGAACTCCTGAGATATCGGCGACGAGTGTAGCCGCATGGGCGCAATAGGAGAGGAAGAGCAGCAGGCAGAGGCCCCGGTTGCGAATGAAGTCCGTCATTGTGTTTGACCAGGCGCAAGCTCCGGCCTGCGCCCCAGAAGGATCCTACGCCTTTCGTCGATTGGACTGAGCGGCTGTTTCGCCACCACTGCAAACAGAAAGTTGAGGGTTGGTCAGACGGCATTCCCTCAGGGGTTAAAGCGTCTGCGTGCGAACCGATGGTTCCATAAAGATCTATCGACGGTTCAGTAAACCGCAGGTCCCTCCACTTCGCTACGCTTCGGTCGGGACGACAATTTTGTGGGGTAGGCGAAAGCTTTTCCATGAAAGAGAACTGCAGATCCCTCCACTTCGCTACGCTTCG
>JBARKD010000607.1:0-8733 GCA_049800615.1 Acidobacteriaceae bacterium
GAAAGCTGTTTTTCCATGAAAGAGATGGATCGAGGTGAAGTTGAAGGGCGGGGCTTTTGAAGCCCCGCCGAGTCACAGGTTCTCAGGGCAGGCTCCGCCGCCCATTCGCTATGGCTTGAGTTTGCTAAAGACCTGGAGCTTCGAGATGTCGTTGAACATTACAAATGCGGCGAAGATCAACAGCACGACAAATGCCGCCTGGTAAATCCGTTCCTTGAACTCCTGATTGAGATCGCGCCGCATGACGCCTTCGATCAACAGCAGCACAATGACTCCGCCATCCAGGATCGGGATGGGCAAAAGATTGAAGATCCCCAGGTTGAGACTAATGATCGACATCAGGCCGATGATTGGCTGCCATCCCGGTTGCTCGACGGCGAGTCCGGTCTCCCGGGCAATGCCAATCGGGCCGCTCAGATCCTGTACGGCAAAACGCCGGGTCACCATGCGTTGAAGGACTTCCAGGATCAACCCGGAATAGCGCACATTGAAGTGAATCGATTGCTTGAGAGCCGCGGGCAGCGAAAGCTGCTGGATCTTGAAAGGCGGCACATTGGGAGCGAAGCCGATGCGGTAGAGTCTACGCCCGTTTTCCGAGTCCGCCATGACGGGCTGCAAGGGAACCTGGAAAGTCTTACCGTCTCGTAACACGGTCAGCTGGACGGGCCGGCCATTGTCCTGCTGCAGAAAGGCGAGGATAGCATCTGAAGAGTGGAGCATCAGGCCATCGACGGAGAGAATCTGATCGCCGGCCTTGAGGCCGGCCTTGGCGGCCGGCATTCCGGTTTCGATCTGGCGGATGTATATGGCGCCTTGCTGAATCCGGGGCACGAAACCGATGGTGTCAAAATCGAAGTCGTCCGATCCGCGAGGACTCGGAACCGTCAACATGCTGCTTACCGTCTGCCCATCGCGCCTGACATCAATTGGGATTGTCTGCCCCACGTTCATCGCAGAGCGAATCGAGACCTGCTCCCAGGTCGGATTCTGGACGCCATCGATGCGCGTAATCAGATCGCCCGGCTTAAGGCCTGCGGCGGAGGCTGCGGTGTGGTCGGAGACGAAGTCGATGCTGGCGGCCTCGGAGCGGAAAGCCTCCACCTCGTTATGCATCATGTAAAACCCGGTCATCAGGAAGAGCGCCAGCAGGAAGTTCGATACCGGACCCGCGAGTCCAATCAAGATTCGCTGCCACCGTGGATGAGCATTGAACTCGGCCGGGTCGCCGGTGGTTGCTTCCCCGGGTGCTTCTCCGGACATCTTGACGTAGCCGCCAAGGGGCAGAAGGCTGAGCCGGTAGTCGGTATCACCGCGGCGAAAGCCGAAAAGACGCTTGCCGAAACCGACAGAGAAAACCTCTACTCTGACGCCGCACAATTTGGCGACGGCAAAGTGGCCAAACTCATGCACCAGTACCATGATGCCGAGCACAACAAGCATGGAAACTGTGCTGGTTAAGAAAAAAGACATAGTAATCCGCTCACTTGATTCTCTACCGGACCCCGCCGGGAATAACTCAAACTACCGGAGTATTGACTGGAATCAAACACCACTGGTGAGCATGCGCCTTTCTGGCCACCCCGGCCAACACCGTCAGCGCACAGCGGGTGAAGCCGCTGCTACCAACGCGCGAGCCACTTGTCGTGCTTCTTCGTCCAGCTGAAGCACTTCCTGAATGGTTTCAGGATGCCTGGGCGCCGTCACCTCGAGAACCCCTTCAATTGTACGCGGGATGGCCGTAAAGGGAATGCCGCCTTCGAGGAATGCCTCTACGGCCACTTCGTCGGCGGCATTCAAGGCAATGCAGGCCGCGCCCCCGGCCTGGGCCGCCTGGTATGCCAGGCGGAGGCAGGGAAATCGTTCAAAATCAGGGGGTTCGAAGCTCAACTGTCCAAGGGTGGCCATATCGAACGTCAGCTCGCTGGGCACCCGCTCGGGATAGCTCATGGCGTACAAGATCGGCAGCCGCATATCGGTAACCGAAATCTGGGCCAGGATACTGCCGTCCACGAACTCAACCAGAGAATGGACCGCGGATTGAGGATGTACGGTCACGCGCACCGCCGATGGCGGCAGGTCAAACAGCCGGCAGGCTTCAATGATTTCCAGCCCTTTATTGAGGAGAGTGGCCGAATCGATGGTGACGCGCCGCCCCATGACCCAGGTGGGATGGCGCAGCGCCTGCTCCACGGTGATGTGCTGAAACGCTTCCTGGGGCAAGGTGCGGAAAGGGCCGCCGGAGGCAGTCAGCCAGATGCGACGTACTTCCCGGGCGGATCCGCCCCGCATGCATTGATGAATGGCATTGTGCTCAGAATCGATGGGCAGCAGCGGCACGTTCCCTCGCCGCGCCAGGCGGGTCAGGATCTCCCCCGCGGCGACCATCGCCTCCTTATTGGCCAGACCCACCGCTTTTCCCGCCGCCACAGCGGCAAACGTAGCTTCAAGGCCAGACAGTCCGACAATCGCCGATACGACAAAATCCACCTGAGACAACGTCGCGGCCCGCACCGTCCCGAGGCTGCCGTAGACCACTTCAGTTCCGGTGATTCCCTCAGCCCTGAGGCGTGACTCGAGTTCTGCCGCCAGATGTTCCGTTGCCAGGGAGACGACCTGGGGCCGCCATCGCCGGCATTGGGCAAAGGCCATATCCACATTTCTGCCCGCGGCCAGCGAGGTCACATGGAATCGCTCTGGATAACGCTCGATGATGGAAAGAGTGCTGGTCCCGATGGAACCAGTAGAGCCGAGGATGCAGATGTGCTTCAATGCCAGCCAGCCCACCCGAAAAACTGCCGAACCCATAGAGCGTACCATAGGGCGGGCGCAGCGAGCAGAAGGGCGTCAATGCGGTCGAGTATGCCTCCGTGGCCTGGAAGCATAGCTCCGGAATCCTTGACACCTGCCCCGCGCTTGATTGCGGACTCGACCAGATCGCCTACCTGGGCAAACAGATTCAGGACCGCTGCCAGCGCCAGCCACCAGGCCAGCAAACCACCATATTCCAGACCGCCCCCGACCGTACTTCGGGCCAGAAAAAAGAGCCCGGCGGCGATGAGCAGGCTGCCGGCCAGCGAGGCAGCGGATCCCTCCCAGCTTTTATTCGGGCTGAGGCGAGGCGATAGCTTGGTGCGCCCCCAGGTACGGCCGACGTAGAGGGCAGCTACGTCGCCCGCCCACACCACGCTAAACAGGAAGATCAACAAGGACGGGCCGGCGCGCTGGCTCCAAATCATAGGAAGCGTGGCCAGGCACAAGCCGCAATAGAGCACGCCGAAAATCGAGAACGCCGTATCCGGCAAAGCCCTCTCGACCGAACTTCGAAAGCTGCAGGTTAGCAGCAGCGCCAGGCTGCCCAGTCCGATGGCCGGCAGCACGAGCGAGAGGCTGCGATAGACGGCGGCAAAGAGAAGTGCGACGACGGCGACCACCAGCACACGTGGCAGTCCCGAACCGGCACGGTCCGTGACACGCGAATCGGCAATGGATAGGTATTCCCAAACGGCCAGTTCTGCCACCAATGCCGCCGCGATGACGATCCACAGAAATGAGCCCTTGCGCAGAAGCAGCAGAACCAGGGGAATAAGGACGGCTGCGGTGATGACCCGTTTCATCTTTTAGTGAAGCATACACGGTGAGCAGACGCCCGGCTGGCCAGGAAACTCCTCACGAGGAGGCTGTGACTTTATGCGCTTAGCCGCGTGCCCCATCCTTCGCGATAACTATTCGGAAATCAGCGGGCTCCACCGATTTCGCTCAAAGCAGTCCCTCGCCGGAATTGGGGGAACAATACCAGGGGCACAAAAAGAGGCTGAGGCGCCACATCCACACGCGCTCTTGCTATGATCAAACTGATTGGGAGGAATTTGCGTGATTGAGATTGGAGCTTTCGACGCCCGGGACCAATTCAGCCGGTTGCTCGATCAAGTGCAGCAAGGCGAGGAAGTTGTCATCACGCGGCGGGGCAAACCTGTCGCCAAGCTTGTTCCAGATGGCGCAAGTCCCGCGCACAGGCACCCGGAAACGAAACAGTTATGGAAACAAAATGGCGAGCATGAAGATTTGGCCGCCGCAATCGGTAACTCACACTGAACTCTATCCAAGCGTCAAGTCTGCATCACTCCCGGGTTAAACTTTTCCACATCAGGATTGAGCGCAACGGCCTGCAATGCGGTTAACAGCGTCGCGCGCGTACTGGCCGGATCGATGATGGCATCCACCCACAAACGGGCGGCCGCGTAGCGGCAGTCTGCCTGCTGGTCGTAGCTTGCCTGAATGGCGGTGAACACCTGGCTCTTCTCTTCCTCGCTCAATTGCTTGCCCCCGCGTTCCAGCTGGCGAATTTTTATTTCCACTAACGTGCTCGCCGCCGAGGCTCCGCTCATCACCGCATAGCGGGCAGTGGGCCAGGCAAAAATAAATCGCGGATCGTAGGCCTTGCCGCACATGGCGTAGTGGCCGGCGCCAAAGGACCCGCCCAGGATCACCGTAATCTTGGGCACGGTGGAGTTGGACACCGCGGAAACCATCTGGGCGCCGGCACGGATGATTCCACTCCACTCCGCATCGCGGCCGACCATGAAGCCGTTCACGTCGTGCAGGAAGATAAGCGGGATCAGGTTTTGATTGCAATCCATAATGAAGCGCGCCGCTTTTTCCGCGCTCTCGGAATAAATCACGCCTCCGAACTCGACCCTTTTTTCTCCCGTTTGGCTGGTGTGCGTCTGGTGAGTTTTCTGGTTGGCAACTATCCCGATCGCATACCCTCCGATTCGCCCATATCCGCAGACGAGGGTCTTGCCATAGTCGGCCTTGTATTCGTCGAACTGGGAGCGGTCGACGAGGCGGCCAATGACCTCGTGCACGTCGTAGCTGCTACTTGCGCTCCTGGATGGCTCAGGTTCGAGCAGACAATAGAGGTCCTGGGAGCCAAACCTGGGAGCGTCCTGGCCGGGATCGTAGGGCGCCCGGTCGAAGGGGGCTCCCTGACGATGGCCCAACCTCGACACCAGCGAGCGAAGCCGGGCCAGGCACAGGTGATCATTGGGCTCTTTGAAGTCCACGGTGCCTGATATTTCGGCATGCATGGTGGCGCCCCCTAATTCCTCGGCCGAATACTTTTGCCCGATTGCCGCTTGCACCAGGGCTGGTCCGGCGAGAAAAAGGCCGCTTCCCTCGGTCATTAATACGTGATCGGTCATAACCGGAAGGTAGGCTCCTCCGGCTACGCACATGCCCATGATGGCCGTAATCTGCGGGATGCCCCGGGCGCTCATGACCGCGTTGTTGCGGAAGATTCGCCCAAAATCGTCCTGGTCGGGAAACACATCCTCCTGCAAAGGCAGGAAGACACCGGAAGAATCAACCAGATAGATAGTAGGGATCCGGTTCTCCATGGCGATGGTTTGCGCCCGGAGCACCTTTTTGGCGGTCATGGGAAAGAAGGCGCCGGCTTTGACCGTAGCGTCATTGGCGATCACCATGACCAGCCGGCCGGCGACCCGCCCCAGGCCAGTCACAACCCCGGCGGCCGGCGCTCCACCCCACTCTTCGTACATTCCATGGGCGGCAAACAACCCAAGTTCCAGGAATTCCTCACCCGGATCAAGCAGTAAATCCAGCCGTTCCCGGGCCGTCAGCCGTTTCTTCCCATGCTGCGCCTGGATCGCTTGCAGGCCTCCGCCCTGGCGTATAACTTCTTTTTCATCTTCGACTTGCCGCAGGATCTTCTGCATGGAGTCGGCCTGCGCGCGGGCTTTTTTAGCCTGCGGATCAAGCCTGGAAGTGAGCAGGTTCGAGAACTGGGGGGCCGGCTGCCCCGCTGCCGTGGGCTGATCTGGGTTGGAGGAGGCCATAGGAGACTCAATAGCATCTTAGCCTCCGAAGCAGCCGGACGACCCGCCAATGGAGTCTCCGCGAAAGCGGATGCTGTGTCCTGAAATGGAGCACATTTTCTCCCTTTTCAACATCCCCCGAATGTGACATACTGCACACAAAAGTATCTTTCAGCTATTCCCAGATGACTGAAAGATCAAAAGAAGGATCGAAGATCGATATGAGCGCCTTTCTTTCGAGATTATCTCCTGCCCATTCCTGGCCCAGTACAGCTGCAACGGTGGACGACTGCCGGTGGTTACGGCTTCACGATCACCTGGGCGGCATCGGAGGCCACTATCAGATCAAGTTCACCTACGACGTGGGCGGACAGACAAACCACGGGGAATTTTGCCATCATGGCACCCAGCACATCGCGCCCTACACTCCCGGGGAGCAGCTGACCATCCAATACGACCCTAGAAAGCCAAAACGGTTCCGCTTCAACGGCGCGGAATCCAACTACGAAAAGTTGGAAGCGATCGTGGTAGTGACGGTTTTCGCGCTTATCGCCGGCTATTTCCTGTACGCCTACTAATTTCCCCCTTCCCCTCGCGGCGATAGGAGCCTGCGCCTGCCACGGCGTAGGATTCAAACTTCTCCCCCTTGAGAAACAGCACGTCCCTGACTAACAGCCACCCACTCCTCGCAGAGACGCTAAAGCCTGGTTCGATTGCAGCCGTCAGAGCCGGCTAAACAGGCTGCGTGCGAACCGATGGTTCCATAAAGATCGATCGCCGGTTCAGTAAACCGCAGATCCCTCCGCTTCGGCCGGGACGACAATTTTGTGGGGTAGGCGAAAGCTGTTTTTCCATGAAAGAGAGGGATCGAGGTGAAGTTGAAGGGGCGGGGCTGAAAGCCGTGCCTGCTACAAGGGCGAGCTGTGCGAGCGAACAGTCCTGTCAGCGCCCCTCGAGGCGTGCCCGTTCGAGAGGATAATTCTTCTCCTGCGGGTGCTGAATTCTCCGCCGCAAACTACTACGATGGTTTGTGCTTCGAACGCCTCCCGCAATCACCCCCAGTAAAGTACCCGAAAAGATGCGGCACCTGCGGATTCTGTTCCCGATCCTGAACCTGGTCCTGATTCTCGGCTATGGTGCTCTCGCTCCCGGGCGCGGCCAGGCCACGCCGAAAGAGAGCGTCTCCTCGGACGACATCAGCGTGGCGGACGGTCTCCAGCTCCCGACTTACGGACATGTCTGGGCACTTGACACCTGGAAAGGCCTCCATGAACTCGTGCGGCTAAGACCGCCCGATACTACGACCGATGAATCCGGGTTATCGGTGAAGCTGCATCGCACCATCGAATTCAAAGGCGAGGCGGCCACGGTTCGGATGCACGATCCGGCGACACTGTTCTTTGTCCGCGGAGTCTCCGGCGGCGACAACGCCCGATCCGGTCTAGTGGCTGTGCGGCTGAGCTTCGAAGGAGAACGGCGGGAAGTGACCAAGGAAGTAATGGCGCAACTCAAGAAGCGGGCAAAACACGGGGATTTGCCCTACCCGGATATCATCGACTTCAAGCAGGAGCGTATCGGCTCAACCGACTGGTACCGGCTCACGTCGCTCGAAACTCTCAGCCCGGGTGAGTATGCCCTGATCCCCCTGCCTTCGAGCTCCGGATTCGCCGAAGGGGAAATTTTCGACTTTGCCATCGATCCTCAAGCGCCGGAAAACGCCGATCCGCTGCGTTCCGAACAGTACCGCAACGCGCAATGAATCACGCGCATTAATGCCACGAAAGTGGGACGAAGATTCTTTCTCTGTCTGCACTGGGCCTGCGCACAAGAAATTCCGCAAAAGATTTGTCTCGAATCCGCGCAAACAGGCGCGACCGGCGCACCCCTATTCTCCTTGAGCAGCGCGCGATTCGAACGCAAGCGCGGTTGCGCATTCCTGAGCTCGCTCGTGCCTTGATGTCTTCGCGTGAGAAAAAACATCGTGCCCATCCGGCCTGCGAAATGTCTCAGGATAGGACACGAGACGCAGTAGTTGTTACCAATATCGACTCCCAGCGCGGGCTGACCGCAGACTCCGGGCGGGGCGCAACTTCGCCCCGCCTGCGAGGAGAAAAAATCTATGGCAGGGCGGAGGGAGCTGCCGTGCCCTTGAGCCCCAGCAACTCGGCGTGGGCCTGCATGGCGGCAATGCAGAAGGCGATGTGCCGGTCCAACTCGAGACCCAGTTCCTGCGCTCCGAGGACGATGTCGGCACGCTGCACCCCGCGCGCAAATGCCTTATCTTTCAACTTCTTACGGACACCCGCGAGGTCCACGTCAAAGATCGACCGGGTGGGTTTCACCAGCGATACCGCGGTCAAAAAACCTGCTAATTCGTCACAGGCAAAGAGCGCTTTAGCGAGGTGTGATGTTCTGGGAACACCGGAGTACTGAGCATGTCCCATAATCGCTTCACGTATCTCTTCCGGCCATTCTTGTTCGGTCAAAATTTTGTTTCCGACAAACGGATGCTCTTCGCTGCTGGGATATTTTTCGTAGTCAAAATCGTGCAGCAACCCGGTAACGCGATACGTGTCGCGCAAGGCGCTGGCCTCGTCATCACTGAGTTCGCGAATGCGTGCCTGCTCTTGCCCATGAGCTTCCATGCAGGCTTCGACAGCCAGCGCATGCTTCAGCAAACTTTGCGATTGCGTGTACTCATTGAGCAGGCCCCAGGCTTCCGCGCGAGTGTGTCTTATTTCCGCCAGTTCGTTATCTTTCTCCAGGTCTATAGAGGCATTCCGTGTTTTTTAGGGTTTTCTTCCGAAATTCGTACCACGTTTTCCGCTTTGGCCCCACTTTTTAACTTGACAACGCGAATACCCTGCATCACTGTAATCATGAATCAGGTAGGAACCGT
>JBARKD010000608.1:0-22086 GCA_049800615.1 Acidobacteriaceae bacterium
GTATAAGGGAGATAGTGAAAGGAACGCGAGTGACACAAGCAAAAGAACCCCGGGATAAAGGCGATCTTCGCAAGCTCCCCATGATGCCCATTCGGGACATGGTGATCTTTCCTTACATGATGACGCCCTTTGTCGTAGGGCGCGAGTCAAGCGTGCGAGCGCTGGAAGAGGCGCTGACCGGAGACCGCAAGATCTTTTTGGCTACCCAGCACGATGCCGGCATCGATGAGCCCCGGCCCGAAGATATCTATTCGGTAGGAACGATCGGCAACATCGTCCAGAGCGTGAAAATGCCGGACGGCAACATCAAGGTCCTGGTGGAGGGACTGGAGCGGGCCAAGGCCGTGGAGATGAACGACTCCGACGGCTTTTTTGTGGCCACCGTGCGGGTCGCGAACCGGCAGCTCGAAGTAAATCCGCAAATCGAGACCTTGATGCAGCGGGTCACTTCCCTGTTTGAGCAGTACGTCAAGCTGCAGCAATCGTTGAATTACGAAACCATGATCGCGGCCGTGCGCATGGATGAGCCAGCCAAGCTCTCCGACACCATTGCGGCCAATCTCCAGCTTTCGATCGAAGAGAAACAGGAACTGTTGGACATCTTCGATCCTACCGAGCGGCTGTCCCGGGTGGCGGATGTACTGGACATCGAAATCGAAAAGCTGAACATGGATCGCAGCGTGCAGAGCCGGGTCAAGCGGCAGATGGAGCGCGCGCAGAAAGAGTACTACCTCAACGAAAAGATCAAGGCAATCCAAAAGGAATTGGGCCGAGGCGAGAAGAGCGAGTTCGATGAGTTGCGTAAGAAGATCGAAGCCGCCGGGATGCCCAAGGACGTCTTCGATAAATCGATTCAAGAGCTGAAAAAGCTCGAGGCAATGCCGCCGATGTCGGCAGAGTCGACCGTTTCCAGGAATTACCTGGATTGGCTCCTGGCTGTGCCGTGGAAAAAGCGCAGCAAGGAAACGCGCAGCATTGACCACGCGGAAAAGGTGCTGAACCAGGACCACTACGGCCTGGAAAAAATCAAGGAACGTATTCTTGAATTTCTCGCGGTCCGCCAGCTGGTAAAAAATCCTAAAGGTTCCATTCTCTGCTTTGTCGGCCCTCCCGGGGTCGGCAAGACGTCGCTGGGTATGTCCATCGCCAAGGCTACCGGCCGCAAGTTCGTACGCATGTCGCTGGGCGGGGTCCGCGACGAGGCGGAGATCCGCGGTCATCGCCGGACCTACATTGGCGCTCTGCCCGGCCAGATCATCCAATCGATGAAGAAGGCGGGGACCAAGAATCCGGTCTTCATGCTGGACGAAGTAGACAAGATGGCCTCGGATCTTCGCGGCGATCCGGCATCGGCGCTGCTTGAAGTGCTGGACCCGGAACAGAACACCAGCTTCCAGGATCATTACCTGGACGTGGAATACGACCTGTCGCAAGTTCTTTTTGTGGCCACGGCGAACGTCCTGCACACGATCCCGGCTCCGCTTCAGGATCGCATGGAGATTTTGCGTTTGCATGGCTACACGGAAGCCGAAAAGCTGGAGATTGCCAAGCAATACCTGGTCAAGAAACAGCGCGAGGCAACCGGTCTCAGCGACAAGAATGCCATCTTCACGGATGCGGCGCTGGTGGACATCATTCGCTCCTATACTCGCGAGGCAGGTGTTCGCAATCTCGAGCGCGAAATCGGTAATGTGTGCCGCAAAGTGGCACGGCGGGTGGTTCGCAATGGCGCGAAGCATAAGGAAGAAATCCTCGATACCAACCTGAACGAGTTCCTGGGAGTCTCCAAGTTCCGCGACTCGCAGCTCCACGAGACGAGCGAAATTGGACTGGTGACCGGCTTGGCCTGGACAGAGGTGGGGGGGAGCATCCTGTCCACCGAAGTGCAGGTGCTGGACGGCAAGGGCAAGTTGACGCTGACCGGTCAACTGGGCGACGTGATGCAGGAATCAGCGCAGGCAGCGCTTTCCTATATTCGCAGTCGCGCGCAACACCTCGGACTGCCCAAGGACTTTTATCGCAACATCGACATTCATGTGCACGTGCCGGAGGGCGCAATTCCCAAGGATGGTCCCTCGGCGGGCATCACGATCGCGACTGCACTGGCCAGTGCCCTGGCCAAGGTTCGGGTACGGCGCGACATCGCCATGACGGGCGAGATCACGCTGCGGGGCAAAGTTCTGCCCATCGGCGGTCTCAAGGAGAAGCTGCTGGCGGCTCACAGGGCGGGCATCTTCGAGGCAATCCTACCCGAAGGGAATGAAAAAGACCTTGCGGATCTGCCGGACAACCTGCGTAGCGTGATGAAGCTGCACTTTGTGGATCAGATGGATGACGTGCTCAAGATTGCGCTGGAGGGACCGTTGCCCGAATTGCGCGAGGAGACTCCGGAAGTACTTGCTGCCGTGAAACCTCCTGTACCCGCAGACCAGCCACGCGCCCAGTAGCCGGGCGGATGCGCCTGGTTACAAAATTTCTGTTGTCAGCCCTCTCTCCGGAGCAGTTTCCCGTCTCCAGTGCTCCGGAGTTTGCCTTTCTGGGCCGATCCAATGTCGGCAAATCGAGCCTGATCAATAGCCTGGTGGGCGAGAAAGCGGCCAAAGTTTCGTCCTCACCAGGACGCACCCGTGCGATCAACTTCTTCGCGCTATCAGATTCGCCCAATGCGCGGGTTCCGCGATTGCTGTTTGCGGATTTGCCCGGCTACGGCTACGCGAAAATCTCCCGCTCTATCTCGGCGGAGTGGCCTAAATTCATTAATCCCTATCTGGAAGACAGGCCCAACCTGGCTCTCTGCATCTGCCTCGTCGACAGCAATATTCCGGTGCAATCCAGTGACCAGCAACTCGTCGATGCGCTCAGGGCGATGGGGAGGCCGCTTTTGGTGGTGGGCACGAAGGCTGACCGGCTTTCCGGAAATGAACGCACCAAGGCTCAGGCGAAGCTCAAGGAAGGTCTGGAGTTGAGCGACATCCTGCTTTGTTCTTCCAAGACGGGTAATGGCCTCAAGGAATTGTGGACGCAGATTTTGGAGCGGGCGGCCGTAGAGCGGTAGAAACAGCAGGTTTCTGGCAAAGATCGCGAAGGATGGGGCACCCTCGTTACAGTCCCTACCAGGTGTTGTAAGCCTGACCGTCGCTCCCGACCTGGTCGGAGCCACTATGGACATCCGTCATGCCTGGATCGGTCTGGTCGAGATTGTGCATCGTGTCGTCCATGGTCGGGACCCACGTACTGTTGGTGTGCGTCATGGGGTCCAGAGGAATAGTTTTAAGATAACCGCCGGTGACAAGGTCATCCAGAGCCTGCGGAGCCTTGTCCTTATCGTTGGTAAATGAATCAATGGCATCGCGCATCACGTGCAAATCCTCCTTGAGCACCGCTTCGCGGGCGGCACGGATGGAGGAAACGTACGCAGGAATGGCAATGGCAGCCAGGATGGCAATGATGAGCATCACCACCATCAACTCCACCAGAGTAAAACCGCGTGCGAATTGCGTGCGAGAGCGGGTCACAAGCCTACCAATCGGAGTATTTCGTTCCATCGAGCGCAGTCGCCTGCGACTTGGAGGCAACGTCGAACACATTCTGTCCTCCCCAGGAGTCGCTATTTGGGTCATCCTGCGTGGAGCGTAACGTCCACTCGGCCTTGCCGGTCATCGGATCGACCGGAATGCGGCGCAGAAATCTCAGCTTCTTCCCCTGAACATCTTCGCCATCGACCAGCTTCTGGAGGTCCGGGGGATAGTTCTGGCTGTCGACCTTGGTCATAAAGGCATGCTTCTCAGCGGCGTCTTTGTACTTATCGATGGCATCCCGCATCTGCCAAAGGTCGTAGCGCAGTTCCCTTTCCTTTTCGCGGCGGACGCGGAAGCGGGCCAGCGGAACCGCAGCGGAGGCCAGAATGGCCAGAATAGCTACGGTGACGATCAACTCGACGAGGGTCAACCCGGCCTGGCGGTTTCTTGTCGTGGGGTTGAAAGGAAGTCTGTACGGCATACAAGGGCCCTATTGGATATGGATTGCGGTCTGGGAACCGGCGATGTTGACTGCCTGCTGAGCGCTGTTCTTGGCTGATGCGCGGATAACCTGCATCGCGGCATCCCCGGGTGCGTTGGCCTGGAAAGTCAAAATGCAAACCGTTCCCGCGCCGTTCACACCGGCGACTCCGGGTGGGCGGGACGCTGAGATGACGACATTCCCGACTCCGTCGTCACGATGGACCAACGCGATGGCCTGGCCATCATGGCCAAGGTAGGTCCCTGAGTCAACGTTGATCAATGCCAGCTTGCTACTGTCGTAATGCAACTGCATCGGCACGGAAAACACATCCTGTCCTCCGCTGAGGTTGACCGAAATCTGGAAGGTACCGCCCACTTTCGGGACTGTCTGCGGCGGAGCAATTTGCAGGGTCACGGAGCTGGAGACGCCAGCGGCCGGAGCCGCAGGCGCTGCGCCGGGCGCTGCGTTGGGAGCCACACCCCCTGGTACTGCGGAGGGTGGTACTGCGGAGGGCGGTACTGCAGACGGTGTCGGCGTGGGGGGATGAGGCTGCAAGCCCGGCGGCAGGCCGGCAGTCCCGTCGGGCGATGGTGTGTTTTGCGTGGCGGAGACGCGACGCAGTTCAACATTCGTACCTGTGCCAGTATCGATTTCCTGCAGGTTCAGAGGACTGAGACTTTCAGCGCGAACCACATGCGGGGTAATCATGAAGATAATTTCATCATCCACTTTTTCATGCTGCGTGGAGGCGAATATCCACTTCAGGATAGGAAGCTCGCCCAGGCCCGGCGTTCCCCCGACCGAGATGAGGTCCTGTCTCTGGAGAAATCCGCCCAGGATGTTGACTTCCCCCTCCTTCAGACGAACGACCTGCTCAGCCGTGCGCTGGCTGATGATGGGTTCGGTGATGCCGCCGATGTTGGTCTGGCCGCTCTCCGTGGAAGAGACGACTTTGATTTTAAGGGTTACGTCCCGGTTGTAATGCACGATGGGCGTGATCTCGACTTCCACGCCGACTTCGAGATAAGTGAACTGGGTGTTGACCAGCGAACTGACGACGGCGGTGGCCGCGCCGGTCTGGTAAGAGCCGGTTGCTACCGGGATGCGTTCGCCAACCTTTAGATCGGCCTTCTGTCCGTCAGTGGCACGAATGCTGGGATTCTGCAGGACTTTCGTGTCGCTGTCGGAAAGCAGGAAGTTGGCGGTTGCCTGGCCCACCGTCACGGCAAAATTGGTGGCATTCAAATGGGCGAGGTTATTCAAGGTCAGGTTCGTGCTGGTGCTCGACGTGGTGGACGTAGTGCTGGTCGTGGACGTAGTGCTGGTGGTGGACGTAGTGCTGGTCGTGGTTGTCGTGCTGGTCGTGGACGCCTGCAACTGCAGACCGAAGCTGCCGGGGAGCTGAACGCCCAAGGTGCGCGTCTTATCCCGGTTCACTTCGAGCAGCGCGACATCGACGACAACCTCGGGCCGCGACTTATCAAGATCATTGATCAGCTTTTGCGCCAGCAATAGCTCATCCGGGGTTGCCCGCATGACAATGGCGCTCTGGCTCGGTACTCCGTAGAGCTTGGCGTTGGTCAGCAGGTTGCGCAGCGCGGTCTGAATGTCATTGAGGTCGTTTTGCTGCGCAGTATTGGCAAGGTAGAAAGTCTGCACCGCCTCTTCTTCCAGTTCCTGCCGCTTGGCGCGGGTGTTCATCGCCACGAAGATGGTGTTGGGAGTGACCGGACGCCAGAACGTGCCTGAGACGGTGCTGACAATGCGCAACGCGTCCAGGAGAGAAACATTGGCGATATCGACCTGAACGCGCTTGGAAGTGTATTCAGGATCGAAGAGTACGTTGATTCCGGCCGCCTTGCCGATGGTCGAATAGACCACCTTGGCATCCTCGGTCATGTGCAAAGTGAGCGGCTCATTGGAAATGGGCTTGAGCTGCACCGGACTGCCCACTTGCATAAGCTCTTGGGCTTTGTTCTCTGTGATAGAGGTTTCGCCACTGGAGTTGGGCGAGGAAGACTCTTTTTGTCTGGCCTTCTCGATGTCTTGATGGGCCAGCTCGTTGCTGGGATCGATCTCGAGGGCGCGCAGATAATCCGTCATCGCCCCGGTCATATCGCCCTGAGCGGCGAGTTTTTCTCCCCTCTCCACATACGCCGACCCGGCAAGGAAGCGTAAACGCTCGTACGCTGTTTTGTAGCGGAGGTTTTTGGGCTCTTTCTGGAAGGCCTGGTAGTAGTCCTCGTAGGCGGCCATGACGTCGTCTTTGGTCTCGGCCAGTAGTCCGCGCTCGTACAGGGTCTTGGCCTTGGGACCAGAAGCTGCCAGGGAACAAAGACTCAACCCGACAAGCAGGGTCGTTACAGTAAAGAGAGCCCAATTATTTTTGAGGCGATTCATCGCAATCCAGACAGCCAAAACGCCTGTTTTCCGGGGCATAGAACCCGCGTCCACACAGGCCCAGAAACAGCTTTTGTCTTAATGAGTTCCGCCTGAGTATAACACCGGGCGAACCCGGCCTCCGGCACCCAAGTCGCGTGCTAGCATGAAGATTCGTAACCAAACGTATGCCCCGGCAAGTGCATCAGATCGTTCCTCCGTCTACCCCGAAAGCCACGCAGAAAGCCAAGCCGCGGGAACCTGTTGCGGCCGGGGAACGGGATGCCGCGGTGAATCGTTCCGCCGGCCATAATTACTTCCTATTGGACAAATTCGAAGCCGGAATCGCACTCCGCGGAACGGAAGTTAAGTCCATCCGGGAAGGTAAAGCGAATCTTAAGGATGCCTACGGAATTATCAAAGACGGCGAGGCTTACCTTTTGAATGCCCATATCGGTCCTTACTCGCACGGCAACACCTTGAACCACGAATCGCTGCGTACCCGCAAACTACTTCTCCATCGCCAGGAACTGGAAAAACTAATGGGGAAGACGCAACTGAAAGGGTTAACGCTCATTCCGACCCGACTTTATTTCCGCCATGGCCGGGTGAAGTGCGAACTGGCCATAGCCAAGGGCAAACAGGACTGGGACAAGCGGGAAACCGAGCGCCGCCGGGAAGATGACCGGGAAGCGCGCGCGGCCATTGCCCGCGCTGGGCGTAGCTAACCTCCCCCAAGTAAATAACTCGCAGGAACCAGGAAAGCGTATTCGAGGCATGCAGACAACCTTAATATCGGCCAAATTAGACCGGGTCAGTAGCCCCTTGCTGGTAATCTTCGCGTTGGACACGGCGGAAAAGAAGCAGGCCAAACCCTCGGTCAAGCTGCTCATTTCCAACGGCGCTCTTGCCAAAGCGACAGCCAACGTAATCGAGAGCGGGGAGTTCTCCGCAGCCAGCTGCGAGACAGTTTTACTGCACGCTCCGGACGGCCTGAAAGCGGAGCGAATCCTACTAGTCGGCGTCGACAAACTGAACGTTCATGAACTCCGCAAGGCGTCAGGCGCCGCCATTCGCTTTGCCAAGCCGCGGAAAATCCGCAGCCTGACCCTTACGACGCCCGAAGGGTTGGACCCGCTCGTCGCGACCAAAGCACTGGTTGAGGGCGCATATGTGGGTGATTTCGACCCGGACACCTATCGCTCCGACCGCAAGGACCAGCGGATTGAGGAAGTCACTGTGCTTGCCGCTCACGGGGCCAAGGAAAGCGCTCTCGAAGCTGCCCTCAAGGAGGGGGAGATCCTGGGCCAGGCGCAGAACTTTACCCGCAGCCTAGTCAATGAGCCCGGGAATGTCATGACGCCCACCGTTTTAGGGCAGAGAGCCTCGGAGATGTGCCGGCAGTATGGCCTGGAGTGTGAGGTCTACGGTGCGGAGAAGCTCCATGAACTGAAGATGGGTGCGTTTTGGGGAGTGGCAAAGGGGTCGCAGGAACCGCCGGCGCTCATCGTTATGACCTACTTACCTAAGAATGCGCCGGCCACTCCGGTTCTGGGACTGGTGGGCAAAGGCATTACGTTTGACACGGGTGGCATCTCCATTAAGCCCGCGGACGGCATGGAGAAGATGAAGTATGACATGGCGGGGGGCGCAGCCATGATTGGCGCCATGCAGGCCATTGCCCAGTTGAAACCGGTGGTCAAGGTGATCGGTATTGTCTGCGCCGCGGAAAACATGCCCTCGGGAACAGCGATGAAGCCGGGAGACATCCAGATCGCGATGTCCGGCAAGAGCATTGAAATCGTGAACACGGATGCAGAAGGGCGGTTGGTGCTGGCGGATGGGCTCGCTTACGCCCGGCAACTAGGCGCAACCCATTTGATCGATGCGGCCACGCTGACCGGCGCGTGCGTGGTGGCCCTGGGTATGGTGAACGCAGGCTCTTTCTCGAACGATGACGAAGCGTACCGTCATTTCACCGCGGCGCTCGAGAACTCGGGTGAGCGGTTCTGGCGCCTGCCACTCGATGACGACTACAAAGATCAAATCAAGTCCAACATTGCCGACATCATGAACACGGGCGCCACGCGCTGGGGCGGCGCCATCAATGCCGCAATGTTTCTCAAGGAATTCGTCGAAGACACGCCGTGGATACATCTCGATATCGCGGGTGTAGCCTGGGCTGAGGAGCAGAAGCCCTGGATGGCCAAGGGCCCATCGGGGGTTGCGGTCCGCTCAATTACCGAATGGGTGCGTTCCTACTCCAAATAGTCGCAGCCTGAAGGCGGGGAGCGGGCCAACCCTACGCGCGGAGCGAATAGGATAGGCCCGGCCGTTCCTACTCATTTCACGAAGCCTTAGCAGTTTGCCCCGCGCTCTGAGACGGCTTTCCCTGGCTGAACTCCCGGATGAGGCGTTCGTTGAAGGCTGGTAAGTCGTCGGGTTTCCGGCTGGTGGTCAGATTCCCGTCGGTGACTACCTCTTCATCCACCCAGTGACCGCCGGCATTGCGAATGTCGGTGCGTATCGACGGCCAGGAGGTCAACGTCTTTCTCTTGACCACGGCGGCTTCAACCAAGAGCCAGGGCCCGTGGCAGATGGCGCCGACCGGCCTGCCTGAGTTGAAGAAGTCGCGCACGAACGTCACCGCCCTGGGTTCGATACGGAGTTTGTCGGGATTGATCTGACCGCCCGGCAACACCAATCCGTCATAATCAGCCGGTTTGGCTTGCTCCAGGGTTTTGTCCACTTTGACGCTGTCGCCCCATTCGGTGAACTTCCAGCCTCTTATTTGACCTTCCTTGGGCGAGATAATGTCGACCTTGGCTCCCGCGGCTTCGAGCGCCTTCCTGGGCTCCGTCAGTTCTACCTCTTCGAAGCCATCCGTAGCCACGATGGCGATTCTCTTTCCCTGCAATTTTCCGCTCATAGCAAGACCCCTTTCTAAGTGAGAGGGCCCCACCCTCAAGCCCGTTGCCCGCCCTCAGTTTGATGAAATCTCTATGAACATCGGGAAGCGGCAGGCATCTCAAGGCATCCAACCCGGCAGAATACTCGCTAGAGGAACATTCATGCTCTTCAAGAACGCCCGTGGAACCGCCACATCCGCCGTTGCAATTTTGTTCGCATTCACCTTTCTGAACTCCTGCAATTCGGGACCCGGTTCGGTCGCCCTCAATGGAGCCGGGAGCACGTTTGTTTATCCGGTGATGGGACGCTGGATACAAGACTTCCAGACCACTCATAAAAATGTGCAGATCAACTATCAGTCGATCGGGAGCGGTGGTGGAATCCAGCAGGTAAAATCCGGAACCATTGATTTTGGGGCCTCGGACGCCCCCCTTGCCGACGCAGATATGGCGCAGATGGCGCCTGTCGTGCAAATTCCGGAATCGGCGGGTCCGATCTGCGTCACCTACAGCCTGGCCGGCCTGCAAAAGCCTCTGCAGCTCTCGGCAGAGGCGCTTTCGGGAATTTTCATGGGCAAGATTACGAGCTGGCAGGATCCGCTGCTCAAGCAGGACAACCCCGGGGAAAAGTTGCCGAACACGAAGATCGTAGTGGTCCACCGCGCCGAGAGCAGCGGCACCACCGCCGCGTTCACCACGTACCTCGCCGCGGTAAGCCCGGATTGGGCACAGCAGGTCGGCAAAGGCACGGCAGTGAAGTGGCCGACGGGAATTGGCGCCAAAGGCAGCGAGGGGGTTACCGGCCAGGTCAAGCAGTTCCCTGGCGCGATCAGCTACGTAGAGCTGACCTACGCGACGCAGAACAACCTGCCGGTCGCCGCCATCAAGAACCAGGGAGGCAAGTACGTGCTGCCCAGCACGGCCAGCACAACGGCGGCCATCGATTCCTTCAAGGATGAGCTGGCGAAGGACGATCGTACTCCGATCGCCAATCCACCGGCCTCTGCACCGGATGCTTATCCGATTTCCACTCTCACCTTCCTGATCATCCCGAAAGACGGTAAGGATGTGCAGAAGCGCACTGCGCTGAAGCAATTCATCACTTACGTGGTGACAGATGGCCAGGCGGCCGCGAGCGGGTTGAATTACGCTCCCCTGCCGGAAGCTGTGAAGCAGCTCAACGTTAAGGCACTCGGGCAGTTGACGGTAAACGGCGGGCCGATTCAGTAACCGGCGCCTTGTCCGGAGGGCGGTTTTTTTTAGGGGTTCGCTGCGATTCGTGGGACAGTCGAATTTTGCGGGCAGGCAAAGGCTGTTTTTCCATGAAAGAGAACAGCAGGTCCCTCCACTTCGCTACGCTGTGCTTCGCTCCGGTCGGGATGACAATTCATTCTAGAGTGGAAGATCGGCGGGGCTGAAGCCCGCCCCTACAAAGCCAAAAAGTCGCGGGCTCTCGGGATGGCAAAGGGAAGGCTTGCGTTTTCATTGGATCTGATGGGCCTTCACATCACTTCCGGAACCGTAATTCCCAACCATTCCAGGGAGCGAGCCAGCGCGCGCTCGGCAACCGCGGCAGTAGCCAATAAAAATTGCTTTCGCCCGGCGTCTTCTTCGGTAAGGATATGGTGCCGGTGATAGAAGTTATTGAACAACTGCGCTAACTGGAAAGCGTGGCGGGCCAGATACGCAGGCTCAGCAGCGGCAATGCATTGTTCCAACAGCAGGCTGAGCCGGGAAGACATGATCCATAATTCCCACAAGCCGGCGGCTTCTTCCCCTTCAAGGTAGCGGGCGGTATTTACTCCCGTCAGACACAGCTCAGGCGTGGTTGCGGCTTTGCGGAAAATATTGCGCGCGCGCACCACGGCGTATTGCACATAAGGACCGGTCTCGCCTTCAAAACTGAGTGCCTCCTTGAAGTCGAAAGCAATGACGGTATTACGCGTGAACTTGAGCATGAAGTAGCGCAAGGCTCCCACCGCAATCTGGTGCGCGGTGTCCTGCCTCTCTTCCTCACTGCGTTGCGGATGCCGGCTGTCGACTTCTTCTTTCGCCGCCGCCGTCAACAGGTCCAGCAGCGCGTCCGCCTTGACCCCGAATCCTTTACGACCTGAGACTTCAATGTAGGGGCGTTGCTGATCCTCCTGGGAAATCTGGTAACCGAGTTGAAGAGCGCAGCGCGGAGTGAGCGCGACCATTTCGTAAGAGAAATGGACATAGTGCGAAGCGGCATCCGCATAACCCAGCCCGCGCAGCGCTTCCACCACGTTGGCCTGGGGATCGGTCTGGCGGCTGTCAATTACGTTGTAGATCGCCTGAGCCCCGCCGAAGTCGGGATGTTTGGCCTCGCCGACCTCGGTCGAGATCCAGCACGTGCGATCGTTGTACTCAAAAAATTTCGCATAGCCAAAGTCGCGGCCGAGCAGGCCGAACTTCCACAAGTGGTACGCGATGTCTTTCCCGACATAGGTCACGGTCCCGTTCGAGCGCACGATCACCTTGGCGTCTTCATCCACCGCATCTTCCTGGGGCGCGGTGGTCGAGGCCCGGCGCATGACCCAGCAGCCCTTGTTCTTGCCTTCCGTCTCCAGGTAGAGGACGCCCTTCTCTTTCATTTGCGCAAAGGCCAGATCCCAGAACCTGAGGTGGAGGATCTCGCTTTCGCGGGGCAGGAAATCATATTCAATGCCCAGCCGCAGCATTGTCTCCAGATGCCGCCGCAGCACGGCGGTCGAGACCAGCTCGGCGATCTCCGCCGTCTCATTGCCGCCGGTCTCGATGGCATGCAGGATTTCGAGACGAATCTGCTTCCGCGCGTCTCGCTCCGCTTCCTCGTACCACTGGGAAACCCGCGCATAAAGATCCCAGCAATAGTCGTCGACCCGCTCTCCACGCACCCTGAGGCCGGCGAGCAACTGCTGCGCACCCGCGAGATTGTAACCTTCAAGGTGAGTCAACCCGACCACCACATCGGCGACCTGAACACCGGTATTGTCGATGTAATTCTGCACATCGACGCGCTGGCCCGCGGCGCGCAGCAAACGGACAAATGTATCGCCTAAGATTGCATTGCGCAGATGGCCAATATGCGCCGATTTGTTGGGATTGATGCTGGTGTGCTCGACCAGCGAATGAAGATGGCTTTGCTCCTCCGAGCTATCACCCCGGGCAATTTGTTGCGCCGCCGGCTGACGGTCCAGCTTGCCGTTGATGTAGCCGGCGCCGGCCACGGCAAACGAAGCGAAGCCCTCCAGCGGCATAAGCTCGGGCGCCAGTTCCATCGCGATGGCGCGCGGGGACCTCTTGAGGCGGCGAGCCAACTCGAAGGCTACCGGCAGCGCGTATTCGCCCATCTCCAGATCAGGCGGCTGCTCGATGGCAATTTGCGGGAGTTCCACCTGATATTTAGCCTGAAGAAGCGAGCGGACGCGCTCGCGAAGAAGTCTCTGCTGTTTGCGATACACGCAAAACCCCTGATTTTCTTGCCGATTCTAGCAGACGCCCCCGCCTGTTAAAATTGAGACTGCCCTGTTCATGTCCGATATCCCCAGCTTTTACATCACCACACCGATTTATTACGTGAATGCCCGGCCGCACATCGGCCACGCCTACACCACGATCGTGGCGGACGCGATTGCGCGACGCAAACGAGCTCTCGGCTTTGACACCTGGTTGTTGACCGGAACCGACGAGCACGGGCAGAAAATCGAGCGCTCCGCCCAGGCCGCGGGGCAAACACCGCAAGAATTCGCCACCCTGGTGTCGAGCCAGTTTCGCGCCTTATGGGACCGAATGGGGCTCACCTACGACGATTACATCCGCACCACCGAGGAGCGGCACCGTAAAGGGGTCCAGAAACTGTGGACGACGCTCAAGGATCGCGGCTTTATCTACAAGGGCAGCTACACCGGCCAATACTGTGTGTCCGACGAGCTATACGTGGATGCTCCCCCGGGCGCTCCCTGCCCGGACTGCGGGCGTATTACAGAAACGGTCAGTGAAGAGAACTACTTCTTCAAGCTATCCGCTTTTGAGCGCAGACTGCTGGAGTTCTACGAGCAGCATCCGGAATTCATTCAGCCTGAGGGCAGCCGCAATGAGGTCATATCCTTCGTTCGCAGCGGACTTAGAGATCTGTCCATAAGCCGGACGAGTTTCGACTGGGGCATTCCCGTGCCCGGTGACCCGAAGCACGTGATCTATGTGTGGATGGACGCGCTGGCGAACTATATCACGGCCCTTGGCTATGGCAGCGACCTGCCGGAAGACCAGCAGCGGTTCGCCCGCTATTGGCCGGCAACCCTGCAGTTGGTAGGGAAAGAGATTGTCCGTTTCCACTGCATCTATTGGCCCGCGTTCCTTATGGCCGCGGAGCTTCCCTTGCCCAAAGCGGTGGCAGCCAACGGATGGTTGCTGTTCGAGCAGAGCAAGATGTCCAAGTCACGGGGAAATGTGGTGCGCGCAGAAACCATCCTTTCCACCTTGGGCCCCGATGCGCTGCGCTACTTCCTGATGCGCGAAGTGGTGTTTGGTCAGGATGGCAGCTTTTCGTTTGACGCCTTGGTCCAGCGGTATAACGCCGACCTGGCCAACGGCTATGGCAACCTGACCAGCCGCGTGCTGGCCATGATCACCCAGTACTTTGATGGAATCGTGCCGGCAGGAGAGTCCGAACCGCGTGTGGTTGCCGCGGCCGAAGCGGCTGCCCGTGAATTCGCCGAGCGCTTTGACACCCTGGATTTCTCTCGCGCGCTTGAATCGCTATGGGGTCTGGTGGCAGTGGTGGACGGCTACATTACCGAAAAAGCTCCCTGGAAGTTGGGGGCGGCGGCAGACGGAATCGAACGCCGGGCATCTATTCTGTATACCTGTGCCCAGGCGTTGGGCATCATCACGGCGCTCGCGTACCCGGTGATGCCCGATGCCACGGCCAAAATCTGGGCCCAACTGGGACTGGGCGACATTGCCCGTGCGGACCTGAAACAAGTGCACTGGGGGCAATTGGCTCCGGGCACGAGACTCGCGCCGGCGGGAGCGGTTTTCCCGCGGGCAGAAAAGGACACTGTAAAAAAGATGGAGGAACTGGAATCGGGGGGTACAGGCAAGAGCGTGGCAGCAGAAGGGGTCACCGCGCCTACGCCGGCGGACCAGGCCGCAGCCCTGGCTGCCAGTCAAGCGACCCGGGAAATTCGGGAGAAGACGCCGGCAACCATGACTCCAGCGGCGTCGGTCGGGGTCGCGTCTCCCGGCCCGGCGACCGCCGCCAAGCCAGGCACCATCACCATTGACGAATTTGCCAAGGTCGATCTGCGTGTGGGACAGGTGCAGGTAGCCGAGCGCATCAAGGGCGCGGACCGGCTGTTGCGCCTGGAAGTAAACATTGGCGAGGAAGTGCGCCAGATTGTTGCCGGTATTGCCGAGGCTTACGAGCCGGAAAAGCTGATCGGGCGCAAGGTGGTCATCGTAGCCAACCTGCAACCCAGAAAGTTGCGCGGTCTGGAGTCGAATGGAATGATCGTAGCGGCTTCCCTGGGAGAAAAAGGCAAGCCTGTACTGGCCGGTTTTCTGGAAGACATCGAGATAGGCGCCCGGCTCAAATAGACTGCCCTCAAGAGGAATCGCGCTGGTCGACTCACACGCACATCTCGATAGTCCACGATACGACGCTGACCGGGATGAGCTGTTGCAGCGAGCCTGGCAGCAGGGGGTGGGCACGGTACTGTCCATTGGCATCGGAGACGGCCCTGAGACCATGCACCAGGCGCTGGAACTGAGCCGCCGCTACGCCGGCCAGCCGGATATGCCTCGCATCCTGGCTACAGCCGGCATCCACCCTCACGAAGCCCAGCTTGCCAGCCCGGAGGCTCTCAAAAAGTTAGAGGAGCTGCTGGCGGACCCTGAGGTGGTGGCTGTGGGCGAGATCGGGCTCGATTATTATTATGACCACTCGCCGCGAGAGCAACAGAAGCAGGCTTTCGCGCAGCAGATGGAGATTGCCGCGGGCAAGCGGCGGCCCATCATCATCCACTGCCGACCCTCCGAAGGCGGCAGCAACGCATGGGACGATACGCTGGAGATGATCGAAAGCAAGTGGGCGTCGAGCAATCTGGGTGGCATTCTGCACTGCTTCACGGGAGAGTGGGAGCATGCCAGGCGCGCCCTGGACTGTGGCTTCCTGATCTCTTTTGCCGGCAATATTACCTTTCCCCGGGCGGAGAATATCAGACAGGTAGCGGCCAGGGTGCCGCTGGATCGGATGCTGATTGAGACCGACGCGCCCTTTCTGGCACCGGCGCCCTATCGTGGCAAACGCAATGAGCCGGCTTGGGTGGCCAGGGTGGCAGACAAGCTGGGCGAGGTTTGTGGGATTGCGGCAGAGGAGGCTGCTTCCCGCACGGCCAACAACTTCTTCCATTTTTTTGGTGTAACGCCGGATCCGGATTCCCAGGCCGGGGCACGGCAGCAACGTTCGCGCTCATAATCGAGGAGGGGCGCACCATGGCGGCAGACAATTCGTTTGATGTAATCAGCAAGGTCGATGTACAGGAAGTGCGTAACGCCATGGACCAGGCGATCAAGGAAGTGCGGACCCGGTTCGACCTGAAAGATTCCCGGTCCGAGATCAAGCTGCTCGAGGGCGACACGGCCATTGAACTGGCGTCCTCGGACGAATACAAGCTCAAGGCGGTTACAGAAATACTGCAGCAAAAATTCGTCAAGCGCGGGATTTCGCTGAAAGCTCTTGAATACGGCAAGATCGAACCCGCCTCAGGCTCCAGCGTGCGGCAGAAGGTTACCCTGCAACAGGGCATCCCCGGCGAAAAGGCCAAAGAGATCGTAAAGCTGATCAAGGAATCCAAGAAAAAGGTGCAGGCTTCCATCCAGGGTGATACCGTCCGGATAACGGGGAAGGATCGCGATACTCTACAAGAGACGATTGCACTGCTGAAAAATCACGACTTTGGGATCGATATGCAGTTCACCAATTACCGGTCGAACTAGCCGGGAAGTATTTTCGACTTGGGGCCCGGCAAAGAACGGGCTCCTGGAGAGTGAGTGAGCACACAGGCGATAGCCACAGCAAAGGAAGTGTTCGACCTGCTACGCGAGGACTTGACCGCGATCGAAAGAGAGCTGGTGCGCGATGCTGTCTCCAATGTCGGAACCATTACCGAGATTGCCGATTACCTGCGCGAAGGCGGGGGCAAGCGGATTCGGCCTTCACTGCTCCTGCTGGCAGCCCGGTCGCTGGGTTACCAGGGTCACGGCATGGTGCGGCTGGGCGCGGTGGTCGAAATGGTGCACACCGCAACGCTGGTGCACGATGACATCATCGATGCGGCCGATATCCGCCGCGGCCGTCCATCGACCAATACCACCTGGGGGAATTCAAAATGCGTCCTGGCAGGCGACTGGCTGTATATGCAGGCTTTTCGCCTCGCCCTCGAGGAGCGCAAGTTCAAGGTCCTGGATCTGCTGATTGGCCTGACCCAGCAAATGGTCGAAGGTGAATTCGTGCAGATCGAGAAGCTGGGCCGGATGGTTGGGGAAGCTGAATACTACGACCTGATCTACCGCAAGACGGCGTGCCTGTTCGATGTCTCGATGCGATTGGGGTCCGTTTTGGCAGGGGCCTCAGAGGAACTCGAGGAGCAGATGGGGGAGTACGGGCGCAACCTCGGGATCGCCTTCCAGATTGTGGATGACGTTCTCGATCTGACGGCCACTGAAGAGGTGCTGGGCAAACCCGTGGCCAGCGATTTGCGCGAAGGCAAGGCCACCCTGGCTATCGTGCATGCCATGGAAAACGGTACGCCTCACGAACAAGAGGCGATTGGCAGAGTGCTTACCGATCTCAGCTTCGATCGCACCAGTCACCAGCAAGTGCTCGATATCCTGGACCGGCACGGCTCGGTGCGATACGCCCTCAACTGCGCTTTTCAGTACGCCGAAGTGGCCCGCGCGGCCATCGCCGGATTGCCGGAATCGGATTACAAGCGGGCTCTGCTGTGGATGCCGGACTTCGTCGTGGCTCGCGACAAGTAACCGCCCATGCCGGAAGCCGGTAAGCCCCCGATTCGCGTTCTGGTAGCCAAGCCCGGCCTGGACGGCCATGATCGCGGGGCGAAAGTCATCGCCCGGGCGCTGCGCGATGCGGGCATGGAAGTGATCTACACGGGCCTGCGGCAGACTCCTGAAATGATCGTGAATGCCGCGGTGCAAGAGGATGTCGACTGCATCGGCCTGAGCATCCTTTCCGGCGCGCACAACGTTCTTGTGCCGCGAGTTCTTGGGCTGCTCAAGGAGCGCGACGCCGGCGATATCCTGGTGGTTTTAGGGGGGACGATTCCGGGACAGGACATTGCTCCCCTCAAGGCACAGGGCGTGGCGGAAGTGTTCGGCCCGGGGACCAGCCTCGAGAGTATCGTAACCCTCATCCGCAGCCGGGTTAAACCGCGCAAACTATACTGAGTCCATGACAGCATCCGGATGGCGCCGGAAGTACGCTGTTTTCCTCCCCTCGGGCCTGATTGTCCTGCTGGTCCTGCTCGAAGGGACGCAAAGATTCTCCATCCAAAATACAGCGCAGTATGTTGCGCCTTTTTGGTTCCGTCACTTTCCCACCTTGCCCTACCAGCGCTTCTGGGAATTTGTCGAAGTTCTGCGCAAGCTGGGACACCTGATCGGTTACGGCCTCGTCTGCCTGACTTTCTTCGGGGCATGCTACTGGTGGATCCGGAGGCGGTCTTTACTCGAGGGTTGGGCGCTGAAGAATCGCGCCGCGGGCTGGGCGCTGGTTTTCACCATGATCATGGGGGCGGCGGATGAGCTTCACCAGAGGTTTGTGCCCCAGCGCACCAGCACCGTTACAGATGTGGGGTTCGACGTCTGCGGAGGGTATTTTGCCCTGATGGTTGTCTTCGCGGTCCTGCGCTTGCGGGAGAGGAGCGGCGCGCGGCTCTCCGCTCACCGGTGAAGCGCCTTCCGCCATAGCATCTGTAACAGTTTCTAATATTCCAATAGCCTGCCCGTGGGCATCGCCGCCCGGGGGACGAGCCCGCGTATTTGCATCTTTGCCTGTTCCTTGCGCGGCTGTCGAGGAGTGGGAATTTATCCACTCTCCAAATTGACCCCTCTGCGCCATGAGACGCGAAAAAAAGCCCCGCTTTTTTTTGCCCTCTCCTGCTTTAGAGCACTCATTGTGTAAATGGATTTGCAGTCATGAGTGTGGCATTCACGTGCGGCAATTTTGCAGGTCAGTTCAACATGGCGTCAGATTCCCGCGGACGATGCACTAATTAGTAACAGTATGTGTTCACGGGTTGCGAACAATTCACGGAATCATCACAGTCGTTGATCTTTGCGCCGTGAATCCACAGATTATCCACACTGTGGATAACCTAGTAAGTTACGAAAGGCACCTCGGTCGCAAGCACCGGCGCGGGAAGCCTTTTTCCCGCATCGGAACACGGAGCTTTATTGCAGCAAGGTTACAATCTTGCCGGTTCAGGCCAGTCTTTGCGGCTCAGGGAGGCTCGCCGTAGAAGCCCATAGGCCACCCCATTGAGCACCAGAACAGTCAGCCCGACGAATAGGTGACCGGGGGTCAACTGGCGGAAGCCAAACCATGCCAGCCAACATGTCAGCAGATGGAGAACGCATAATCCGGCCGCGCGCCTCCCACGAAGGTCGTAGACCCGTGAAAGAAACCAGGGCAACACTATGAAGTAGAAAGGCCACCCGTATTCAACCAGGCGATCGACGCTGGCTCCAAGGAGTGGAGTGATCAGGATGCTGATCAATCCGTAGAGCACGCAGAAACGCAGAACGGCGATTTCCCCCGGAAGTTGTTTGTCGGCCGAAGCGAGCGCAGTCATCCTTCGCCATGGGGAAAGCCGCCACTGAGCGAGCGCAAGCGCCGGCCCAATTCCGAAGAGCCCAAACCATGCCAGCAGAACGCGCGCGGGTCCCCATGCGGAGGGTGGGCATACCCCTACCTCGCGAATGGCTCCAAGATGAAGTCCGAAAGGGACCGCCATAACCCGGAGAGGAGTGCACTCCGGCAAGGTATTGCTCCACAGGGGGAATCCGAGAACGTTCTTGAAGAAGCTCCAGACGACCTTGCCCAGAACGTAGCTCCCGCCGGTCATCTGGTGAACGTTGACGGGGCCGCCTTGGCCATAATGCCTGCTAACCGCAGCCGCGCAAACCAGGGCCCCCACACCGATCAGGGCGGATCGCAGCGGTACGCGGCGCCAGCAGGCAACAAGCAGGCAGACCGCTACCAGCGAGGTGGACTCGCGCGCCAGATATGCGGGAAGAAGCAGCAACAACGCCCATCCGGAGTGGCCGAGCAGCAGGCACAGCAGCATAGCTGCCAGGATGGCTGCGTGGAGGGGGTCAGGCAGGTAGTAGTCGTGAAAGATATCGACCCAGAAGGGCATGAGGAAAATGGCCGCGAAGATGACCGTTGGAGTTTGCAGCAACTGTAGCAAGCGGGCCATCAGGACAAGCAGCGCGATCAGGCAAACGATGCCCAGCACAAGGAACCCGGCATCGACGCCGCGGCCAGTGATGCGCCCCAGGAAGCCTGCTATGGCCGGGCTTAGGATTCGCGCGGAAAAGGGCGCCGGCACCGCACCGCCTGGCCCCAGAGCCAACAGACGATACTGCCCTGCGTCGGGCACCCAGCCAGCCCCGGGCAAGCCCAGCAGGATGGCAAAACAAAAACTGGCAAGAGGGAGAAGCGCGCGGACGATACGATCAGCCAAGGAATCGCTCGAGTACATCCGCGTACTTGCGCGGCAGTGGAATTTTATGCAATGACCGGTTTACGGTGACGTGGGTAGTTTCCCCCTCCGCCAGCAAGGTTACGGAATCACTCCCGGGGCGCAGCAGCCGGTAACCGAACTTGATGACCGAGCGGCGCATGGCCAGGAGCCTGGTCTCGAGCAGCAGATAATCGTCGTAACGCGCTGGGGATTTATAGCGGCAAGTGGCTTCGACCACCGGGATGTGGCAATCGTCGTCATGCTCCATTTGCCTGTACTCGAACCCGAGCTGGCGCAGGAGTTCTACCCTGCCCACTTCAAACCAGACAAAAAAATTAGCGTGGTAGACGACCCCCATCTGGTCGGTCTCGGCATAACGAACGCGGATTCGGGTCTCGGAAACTGGCATCGATGAAGATCAGTGTAGCGAAGCAAAACGATAAAGCCGCGACCTTGTCGTTTCGAGGAGCCAACTTGCCTACTGGAAGTTAAGGGAGAAATGAACAAAGGAGCAGATGGGTTTGCTTACGAGCGACGGCTCTCAAAGCGAATGGGGTGGAATCAGGCGAAGACTGCGCCCTGGTAATTTTCTGCCACAAGCTCAGCGACTGTCTGTATTGTCAAGGAGTAGGTTGATGGAAAAGCGGAAAACGGTGGAGCAGTTTCCCGCTTTCCCACAACCTCGGCTGCGGCTGGTTTCCGGCGGAGTTATGCGCAGGCGAGAGCAGAGGGCGTCAGCGCAACGCCCTGCCGTCGTACCTCGCGCGCTTTGGCGTTGAGCCGGACAAGCAGCTTGTGGGCCACGGCGATGCGGACGACTTTAGGCGGTTTACCGGCTGCGCGCAGCCGCTGCTGGAAGGCGATGAAGTCCGGTTCGTGACGAGCTACCACGCTGCCCACGATGAATAGGATTTCGCGCACCGCAGAGCGGCCTCCACGCACGGCTCGCCTGCCCTGGTGCTTGCCTGAGTCATTGGCCAGCGGAGCCAGTCCTGCAAGTTTGGAGATGGTCTTGTTGGACAGTGTCCCGATCTCCGGCATCTCGGCCATGATGCGAGCAACGGTGCGGTCGGCCACGCCCTTGATGGTGCGAAAAGCCTGATCGAGTTCACACCATAACGGATCGGACTGGATAAGCGCAGCCACCGCCTGCTCCAGTTCCTCGATCTGTTGGGCGAGGAACCTGAGCATCTTGCGGAACCCTTTCTGTATAGTCGGATCGATGACCAGCCGCTGCTGATTGAGTTGCGCGGTGCGCATCTCGGTGAGCTGCCGCAGCCGCGTCACGCGGGCGCGCAACTCAAGCTGGGTTTTAGGCGCCAGGCACAGAGGCTGAGACTTCTTTGTTTCCGCATACCAGGCGATCATGCCGCTATCGATGGCATCGGTCTTCTCCAACGCGCCCATGCTCTGGGCGAACTGGCGTACGGCGCGCGGGTTGACCACGGCCACCGACAGGCCGTGCTCAGACAGCTGCGCGAAGGCACGCTGTTCGTAACCCCCCGTGGCTTCCATGGCGACCAACTCCACGCCGTGGCTCTCACAAAACGCGGCCAGCTCGGCGATACCCTGCTGGGTGTTGGCGAACGTTGAGGCGGTGCCGTCGCGTCCGATACGCGCGGTCAGAGATGAGCTTGCGATATCCACTCCACAAATGATCCGGGTCACGATAACCTGCCTTGTATGTGCGATCGAAATCGTGCGACTGTTCGGTCGTACGTGACTTGGGCAGCGGTCACCGAAGCTGAGCGTCGGTCATTTGACCACAGGATGAACGGGAGCCGTCCGCCCGCGGGGGAGCCGATGCCTCGGCTCCCCCACCGCAACAGTCTCTCAAAAACTTCCGCTTCACTAGAGATACAAGGATGACGACTCTGTCGAGGAATGGAGAATGGTGCCCTCAGCGGCTTCTATGAGACGGCTGTGGAATTCAAGGGAATTTTCATGTTTTTCCATTCTTAGGGCTTTTTGTTTTTGATGTTTCTGCTGACGATGCCTTGAAAGAGGATTCATCTCGGACTTCT